>DAORHS010000577.1:0-3693 GCA_035438165.1 Prosthecobacter sp. | reverse complement strand
CTCGTGAAGCGGACGCATCCGCTCGTGAGCTAGACAGCAACAGCCTGCTCCAGCCACTCGATCCGTCGCTGGAGCTTCGCCTGCCTTTCTGCGTTCAGATTCGGATACAGAATGGGGTACCAGGCTGTCATCACGGCCGCGCGGGCGATGAGGCTTTGCTGCAATGCGTTTTCGTCGATGTGACCTCCTGCATCACGATACGCATCGAGGATCGCATTCACGGTGGCGTGATCTTCGTCGAGGATTCGTGCATTCCAGATGATCGAGGCCACGTCCCACTCGACCGGGCCTGAGAACGTGTCCTCCCAGTCGGTCCAGAGCAGGCCACGCGTCGTGTTCATGAGATTGCCAAAGTGAGCATCGCCGTGCAGCACTTGATGGGGATGGCTGCTCAACACGTCGATGGAAATCGTGATATGATCCCGCAGCATCTGCTGCGTCGCTTGAGGAAACAGTTCACGGTCATCGAGAATGGCGAGGCTCTCGGTGAGGATCGCCAGCTTTGGCAAGGGCTCGGGAAAATGGCGCATAACATCGTGGCACTGCCGCAGCGTGCGGCCGATCTCGCTTGGATCGGGCTCGGCATCGATGCGTGTGACGAACTCCCAAAAGTTAATCGGGTAGCCGAGATGCTCATGCGGCCCCGGCGGCAGATCGGGATGCAAGGGAATCACCGGGGCACCATGCCGCGTGAGGTGTTCTGCGATGGCATTCTCCCGCGCAAACCACTCCGTGCCCTGGCGCGGGCCATCAAGGTCTTGCACCACACGGGCCACCAGCGTCTCCGTGAGGCGAAGCACGAGCGTGCTGCCATTTTGCAGGATGTCGCAGCGGTCCGGCGTGAGGCCGTGGGCGAGCGCGGTTTCGGTCGCAGCGCGGATGGGAAGATTGAGGTCGGGCATGTAGGATTGTTTCATTTCCCGTCAGCCGACCAGTGCGCAACTCTTCACCGCCGCCCCCTCCTCCCGCGCGACCCATTTGACCCGCCAACCCGCAATCTCGGTCGCATACTGACGCTCGCTGTCCTCGTGATAGGCCGGCTGCGGTTGCAGGGCGAGGGATTGGTCAATGATCGCGCGCACCTCGTCCGGTACGGCGCTTTGGCAGTCCCAACGTACCGGCGACTGCGATGGCGCCTCGTCTGCGAAGCCGCTGTGTGCCTCGGGAATCGAGTCCGCGTAGCGGATGTAGGGTTTGATGTCGAAAACGGGCGTGCCATCGACCAGATCGACGCCGGAGACGAACAGACGCGGCGCGAGATCGCCTTCGAGTTCCACTCGATCCAGTTTTACCACGCTCAGCGTGAGCCGGTTCGGCCGAAACGGCGAGCGTGTGGCAAACACCCCGCGCTTTTCATTTCCACCGAGTCTCGGCGGGCGAACGGTGAGCGACGTGGGCTCCTCCGTCACGAGATGGAACTGCGTGATGAGCCAAAGGTGGCTGAACTCTTCGATGCCGCGCACCGCCTCGGCGCGACGAAAGGCGGGCTCGAACTCGATGATCCCCCAGGCGCCCGGCACGAGGCCGGACTGGCGCGGCACGCCGAACTTGTCGGTGTAACACGTGCGCAGCGTGGCGATGGGATTCAGAAATGGCATGCGGGAACTAGGCCGAAGGAATGCGGACGACAAGGCGGGTCTTGTGGAAATCTGCCATCCTTCGCGACGTTGTCGGGCGATGCTTCAGCTTCCACTAAGAATCCGGAACGTGCTCGCTTTGCCAGCCCGGTCTTTCAGGTTGGCCAGGGTGATGCGCCGCTGCTCATCATCCATGGCGACAAGGACACCACGGTCTATCTCGATCAGTCACAGCGCATTGAGGAGGCGTATCGGGAGGCCGGACTCGACGTGGCATCCCCGGCGGCAGGCACGGCGGCGATGCACACTTCACCCCCGAGCTGCGCGCGAAGGTGGCGACGTTCCTGAAGAAACACCTGAGTCCGCAGAAACCGTGAGCGAGGCCGCGGCATCGCGAAAAGTCTCTCTATCTATTCGCCCTGACTGCTGCTTAGATTCGAGCCATGAAATGTTTCCACACCTTCTTTGCCGGGTTTTTCGCCTGCCTGCTGGGTTCCACGCAGCAGGCGGCTGCGGAGCCGATTCAGGTCAAGGCGCGTTTCGTGGGCGAAGACGGCGCCGCGATTTCCGGAATGGCGGTGCGCGTCGTCATCGGCAGTGAAAAGGACTCCCGCTCACCGAATGCCGGCAAGCCCCTCACCACGGACGGCAATGGCCGCGTGCTCTACACGGTTGATGCGCCGATCAAGGAGCGCAAAATCCAACTGGATTCCGTGTTTAGCCGCCATGCCTCACAACTCATCGAGGTCGGAATCGAAATGGAGCTGCTCGGCCGTCGGGCGCTGTATTGGATCGAGATCGACCTCGTCAAAGCCGGCCCGCTGGCTGGCATGGCCACCTATGTTCCAGGTTCCAGCGGTCGCTTTGATCAAATGCTCAAGTTCCACGAGAAAACGCACAGTTGGACATTTCCAGACCAGCCCAACGGCATGCAGCTCACCGGCACCGGTGCCCGGTTACGTGAGCACGATTTGAAAAAAACCGCCGCGGGTGGCCGGTGGGAAATCGACCTGCTGCTGGAAAAGCAGAAGTTTACAGTTCGATAGGGCGGGGCGATTTCACTCGCCGCGATAACCGCGCCAGATCCACACGAGCGTATCGGCGAGCGTCTGCTCAAAAACACGCTTGTCGCAGTGGCCGGTGGCCTTGCTGAGGACGAAGCGATGAGCGTAGCCTTTCTTCGCGAGCGCGACCTCCGTGCGCAGGCCGGCCATGACCCAGTTGTGATAGGTTTCTTCGGGGTCGTTGGAGCGGTTGTCGTTTTCCGACACATGCGTGAAGATGCGCAGCGGTTTCACTTCGCTCGTTTCGATCAGCTTCATGCCGGAGTGATATTCCCACGCGCCGAGCGGATACTTGGCCTCCTCCGGTGCGTCGTCATCCTGCTGATCCACGAACGTGCCTGAGTAGGCGATGATGCGGCGGAACCAGTCGGGCCGAAACCAGCCCATGCTCAGCGCGGCGGCACCGCCGGAACTGCATCCCATGACGCCCCGTCCCCACGGATTCTCGGTCAGGGCGAACTTCGGGTAGGCCGACTTGATCTCCGCGTTGTTCAGCACAGCGGGCAAAACTTCGTCGTGGATGAAGCGCGCCAGCCGGTCGGACATCGTGTCGTATTCGAGGCCCCGCTCGCTGTTCTTGCCATCGTTCCCGCCGTTCTCGACCGCGATCCCGACAAACGCCGGCAGGTGGCGGTTCGGATCTTTGGAGATCGTCAGGTTGTCCAGCGCGTTGGCCACCTGGGTGATCTTGCCCGGGCCGTCATGGATGATGAGCAGCGGTGCCTTCGCACCGTCCTTGTAAGCCGCAGGCACATAGACCGTGATCTTGCGCTCGGTGCGCACGGGCTTCTTGCCGGGTTCCAGCGTCTTGTCCGTGCCCGGGAAGATCTTGCTCTCCGCCAGAGGCATCTTGAACACGAAGGTCCTGCCCTTGGGATTGCCACGATCCGTGAGATCGGGATCGGTCTTGTAGTCGGGTCCGATGGTGAATGAGCCATTGCCCTCCGTGCCGGGATTTTCCGTGTAAGTGTCGGCAGCGCGTGCGCTGAGACCGAGAAGGACGATGGCGAGAGCAAGGTGGCGGCGGGGCATGAGCATGGCGGATCGTCTGC
>DAORHS010000576.1:0-3693 GCA_035438165.1 Prosthecobacter sp. | reverse complement strand
AAAATCGACCTTCCGAGCGCCGACATCGAGAAGGTGAAACGCCAGCTTGAGGACATCCTGCAACTCTCGGCAGACGAGGCCGTGCCTGCCAGCGCCAAAATGGGCATCGGCATCGTGGACATCCTGGAGGCCATCGTGGCCTTCATTCCGCCGCCGACAGATCCTGGCGATGGTTATCTTCGAGCCTCAGTGTTTGATTCGATCTTCGATCCGTATCGCGGTGTTGTCAGTTATGTCCGCGTCATCTCCGGCACCATCACGCGGGGTCAAAAGGTGCGTCTGATGGCTTCGGGTAACGATTCCGAAATCAAGGACGTCGGCACCTTCCGCCCGAAGATGGTCCCCTGCGAAAAGCTGGAGGCCGGCGATGTCGGCTACATCATCGCCAACGTCAAAACCACCGCTGATGTGAAGATCGGTGACACGCTCACCGAGACGCGCAAGCCCGCTCCCGAGCCGCTGCCAGGCTTCAAAGAGATCCACCCACTTGTTTTCAGCGGCATCTACCCGGTCAGCACGGATGATTTCGAGGCGCTGAAGCTCGCCGTCGGCAAGCTTCAGATCAATGACGCCGCCTTCACGTTCATGGCGGAAAGCTCCGCAGCTCTCGGCTTCGGCTTCCGCTGCGGCTTCCTCGGTCTCCTGCACATGGAGATCGTCCAGGAGCGTCTGCGCCGTGAGTTCAACATGGATGTCATCTCGACTTATCCCTCCGTCATTTATGACGTGCGGAAAACCGATGGCACCGAGCTTCAGGTGGACAATCCCACCTTCCTGCCGCCAGCGAACGAGATCGACGAAATTCGTGAGCCCATCGTGAAGGTGAACGTCATGATTCCGAACGAGTACATCGGCGACATGATGCAGCTCGTCATGGACAAGCGCGGCGTGGTAAACAACACCGAGACTCTCGACGACCGCCGCGTGCTCCTGCACACGGTCATGCCGCTGAACGAGATCCTTGTGGACTTCAACGACAAGCTCAAATCCATCACGCGTGGCTACGGCAGCATGGATTATGAGCACGCCGGCACCCAGGCCGCGGAACTGGTCAAGATGGACATCCTCATCGCCAACGAGCCGGTGGATGCCTTCTCCTGCATCGTCCACCGTAGCAAAGCCGAGAGCCGTGGCCGCCAGCTCTGCGCAAAGCTCAAGGAAGTCATTCCCCAGCAGCTCTTTGTCGTCGCCATCCAGGCCGCCATCGGTGGCAAGATCATCGCCCGTGAGTCCATCAGCGCCTTGCGCAAAGACGTGACCGCCAAGTGCTACGGCGGCGACATCTCCCGTAAACGCAAGTTGCTCGAAAAGCAGAAGGAGGGCAAAAAGCGCATGAAATCCATCGGCCGCGTGAACATCCCGCAGGAAGCCTTCATTGAAGTCTTGAAGAACAACTGAGCCGGCGCAGAGCGCTTGCATCAAGTCGGAGTCCGGTGACATTGGTCATGCCGTGACTTCTTCCACCCTCAGTCCCGCAGACAAACAACGGCTTGATGATCTTCATGCGCGGCTCAGCGACTTGAGTGTGCGCAATGTGGGCTATCCCTGCAATCAGGACTACGATTTCAGCGAGCTGTTTCGCTTTCTTCACTTCAGTGCGAATAACGTGGGTGACCCCTTCCACGGCACGAACTACCGCCTCAACACGATGGAGTTTGAGCGCGAGGTGCTGGCGGACTTTGCCCGTTACACCTGTGCTCCGGCGGACGAGTGGTGGGGGTATGTGACCAGTGGAGGTACGGAGGGAAACATGTACGGGCTTTATGTGGCGCGTGAGCTGTTTCCCGACAGCATCTGCTACTTCAGTGAGGACACGCATTACAGCGTGGCCAAGATTTTGCGCCTGCAGCACACGCGCAACATCATGATCAAGAGCCAGCCGGACGGTCAGATGGATTACGACGACCTGCGCGAGACGCTGCGCATTCATCGCGACGTGACCCCCATCATCTTTGCCAACATTGGCACCACCATGAAGGGCGCAGTCGATGACCTGGCACGCATCCGGGCCATCCTGGATGATCTCGCCATCGTGAATGCCTACATTCATGCCGACGCGGCGCTCAGCGGCATGATCCTGCCGTTTGTCGATGAGCCGCAGCCGTGGAATTTCGCGGACGGTGCGGACAGCATCTCGATCAGCGGTCACAAGATGCTCGGCGCGCCCGTGCCGTGCGGTGTCGTGCTTGCCCGCAAGGCGAACGTGGACCGTATCGCCCGTTCGATCGAATACATCGGCGCGCTGGACACCACCATCGCGGGTTCGCGCAGCGCCTTTTCACCGCTTCTGCTCTGGCACCGGCTGCGCACGCTTGGGGACGACGGTTTGCGCCACATGGTGCAGGGGTGTCTCGAGCGCTCCGAGCATGCGGTGCAACAACTCCGTGCCAGCGGCATTGACGCCTGGCGGCATCCAAATTCGGTCACGGTGGTGCTTCCACGCCCACCACCGGCGATGATGGAGAAATGGATCGTCGCGCCAAAGAAAAACATCGGCCATCTGATTGTCATGCCCCACGTCACCAGCGCCATCATTGACGAATTTGTCACCGACTTCGCCGCTGCGGTGAACTGCGAACCGAGAACAGCGAACCGGGAACCATCGTCATGAAACAGCTCACCGTCCTTGTGCCCAATGAGCTTGGCATCGCCGCCAAACTCACCGCCTGCCTCGCCGAGCGTGACATCAACATTGAAGAGATCGACATCGAGGGCGTGGAGAACCGCGGCATCGTGGTTCTCACGGTGGATCGTTATGACGAGGCTTTACGCCAGCTCAGCAGCCAGGGGTTCCGGGTCATCACCCAGGACACTCTTCTGGTGCGGCTGGAGGACCGACCGGGGGCGCTCGCCGCCGTGGCGATGCGATTGAAAGATGCGGGGATCGATTTGCGCTCGATGCACATTCTCCACCGTGATGCGGCCGGAACCATCGCCAGCCTGGTGTGTTCTGACAATGTGCGTGCCGCCGCCGTGCTGCGCGATGTGCTGGTGGTGGAGCCGCCAGGCTGAAACGAAACGGGAGCGGATGAGCACTTGAGCATTGCCTGCCGCTCCTTAGTGTCGGGGAGTTCCTCATGTTTTTCCTCACGCCCCGCTACCTCAAGCACGCCAAGCTCCTGCACAAGGGAGTCACACGCTTCATCAATTACAAGCGCGACGTCCTGCCGCAGGCGAAGCTCGATGAGATCACGACTCTGCGCACCAGTCTGGAGGATGCGATGCGTGCGAAAGACAAGGCCCGCCTCAGCGCCTTGAACGATGAGATCAACAAGGCCTGTGAAAAGGCGCTGCCGCATGTCGAGCATTCGGACATTGGCGAGAATGTGGAGGTTTTCTTTGTCGCCATTGTCATCGCGCTGGGCATCCGCAGCTACATCGCCCAGCCGTTCAAGATCCCCACCGGTTCCATGCAGCCGACCCTCTACGGATTGGTGGCGAACAACACGGCGGAGGACCCGACGCCAAACATTCTGGCGCGCTGCAAGGACTGGGTGACGGGGCGCAGCTACTTCAACGTGGTGGCCAATCACACGGGCTGGCTGAAGCCCTGGCCGGAAGCCCTGACGGAGCACAGCTTTCTGGGCTTCTTCACCCACTGCCGGCTTCATTTTGCGGACGGGCACACGCAGTGGATCTGGGCTCCGATGCGGCAGTTGCTCACGGACCGCGAGTTCAGCCTGGGCATGGAAC
>DAORHS010000575.1:0-3700 GCA_035438165.1 Prosthecobacter sp. | reverse complement strand
CCTCAATGAATTCGTGCCGGGCATCCGCCAGAAGCGCTACGAGGAGCTGACAAAGGATCCGCATCTGCCGCTTTTCCCACGCTCGTTCCGCGGCGAGTATCCGCCGGCCTCGACATTCAAGATCGTCACGGCGCTCGGCGCGCTCGACAGCGGCAAGGTGAATGCCAAAACCTATTTCGACTGCCCGAATGCGCTGGAGATCGGTGATCGTGTGTTCAAGAACTGGAACAAGGATGGCGAAGGATCGATGACGGTCGTTTCTGCCATCAAGCGTTCCTGCAACACGTGGTTCTACCGCGCCGCCCTCGAATCCGGGGCGGAATATCTTTCGAACATGGCGTTGCGGCTCGGCTTTGGCGAGCGCACCGGCATTCCGCTCAAGGCCGAGGGCGAGGGGTTTGTGCAGACGAACGCGTGGACGTTGCAGCACCGCGGGCACAAGATGCTGCCGGGGGACATTGCAAACATGGCCATCGGCCAGGGCATGGTGCTGGCCACGCCGTTGCAGGTCTGCCAGTGCATGGCGGGCCTCGGTGATGGCACACGCATTCCGCAGCCGCGTCTGGTGCTGCAGATCCAGGACTTGTCAGACCGTGTGGTGATGGCCTACGAGCCGAAGGATCGCAAACGTATCGATTTGAACCCCGATCAGCGTCAGACGGTGATCAGCGGCATGGTGGCGGTGGTCAACAGCGGTGGTGGCACCGGACGCTCCGCCGCAGTCAAGCAGGCTGAAATGGCCGGCAAGACCGGCACCGCGCAATGGAGGATCGCGAAGGATCAGAATCTCGCCTGGTTCACGGGCTTTCTGCCGGCGGGAAAACCGATGTTTGCCTTCGCCGTTCTGTATGAGGGAGAGCCCGGTGAAACCGTCAGCGGCGGCCAGAAGGCAGCCCCCATCGTGCGTGAAGTCTTCACCAACATCTTCGAGAAGGCTCCGGCGGATGATCCGATGCTGCTCGCGATGAAGGAAGTCCCGAAGGCCGAGCTGGTCGAGGAGGAGGTCATTGAAAAAACGGAGGAGGTTCAAAGTGCTCGTCCTGCGCCACCGCCTCCACCTGAGAAGAAAACCATCGGCGGTTTCTTCCGCAGGCTGTTTGGCCGCTAATCACGCGATCCGCCCATGAACATTCAACTCGCCACTGTCTGTGATTTTGCCGCCGACTATCAGGGCAAGCTGTGCATCCAGGGCGCGTTTGACACGCTTTGCGCGCAGACTTTTCCCGTGGTGCATCCGCAGTGCTCCATCGCCGTGCGGGCGGTCTTCCAGGCGGATGACGTCGGCAAGCATGAGTTTGTGATCCGCTGCGTCGATCCCGATGGCAAGGAGTGCCTGCCGCCCATGCCCGCCATGATCGAGGTGACATTCCCCTCCGCCTTCATTCCGTTCGTTTCGCGGAACATTGTTTACACGTTGCAGCGCCTGAAGTTCGAACGGCAGGGATTGTACCGCTGGCTGGTGCAGCACCGGAACGACACGGTGGCCAGCATTCCGCTGCGGGTGACGCTGTTTGATGACAGGCGCTCCACCACCGGCCCCGCAGGCTAGCTGATCATGATCACGTCCAAGCCCAAAACTCATTCCGAGCACGCCACTCCGGCAGGCACTCCGGTGCGGCAGTTGTCCGTCTTTTTGCACAACCGCGTTGGTGCGCTGATGTCACTGGTCAAGCTGCTTACCGAGCACCACATCGAGGTGCTGGGGCTCTCTTTGCAGGACACCACCGAACTGGCGCTCGTGCGTCTTGTGCCCAGCGATCCTGAAACGACCGCGATGCTCCTGATCGAAAAGGGCATTCCCCATGTTGTGTGTCCCGTCACCGTCGTTGAACTGCGTGAAACCGACCACTCGCTCGTGCATGCGTTGTCGGCCCTGCTTTCGGCCGAGATCAACATCGACTTCAGCTACTCGCTCTTTGTGCGTCCCGCCCACAATCCGGTGTTCGTTCTGCATCTGGATTCCCCGGATGTGGGGGCCGAGGTGCTCACCAGCGCCGGGTTCAAGGTGCTGATGCAGGAGGACTTGAGCCGGTAGGCGGCTCCTGCTTCCCGAGCATGAAAGTGGGCGCCAGTTTGGCGATGAACGTCCGTGCGTCCTCCACGGCGCTGAGTTCGATGAAGGGATCTTCCTGACCCACCCGCTGCTCCGGCAGCGGCACGTAGATGGAGGCCATGGCCCAGCGGTGCTGAATGTTGCGGAACACGGAGTCGTAATAGGAGAGGAACACGTGCTCGTAGTGATCCGGGCAGGTGGTGCCGTCGGACCCGATGTACCAGTAAAAATTGACCGCCCGGGTCCGGATGCGAACCCCGGGCTGCGGCTCCCCGTCGCGGAAGATCCGCATCATCATGACGGTGATCTCGCGGCCGTCCTCCAGACGCAGCGGGATCTGGGTGCGGTCGGTCACCGTCCATCCCTGGTTCGGCAGACAGACTTCCGGGCGGTGCAGGCTGCGCTTTTCAAAGCCGCTCAGAATCACCGTGGCCATGATCTGCCTGCCGATGGAGGAGGCATAGACGTTGCGAGCCAGCTTGACTCCTTCATCCAGCAGATTCTTCTCCTGCGCCGTCATCTCAAACTCACGTCCTTGATAATCTCCGAAAGACAGCGGCAGCGCGGGCTGGACGCCGTCGGGTTTCAGTTTCACGCCGGGTTTGGCCACATGAAAACCGATGTCCGTGCCCGCGCAGATGCCCAGGGTGGCCAGCGACAGCAGCATGGCTGCGGCCAGTTGGGCCAGCGTGCGCCGCGGCAGGGGAATGGAGAAGACGCTGCCGGTGGACGAGTTCCAGGCATGCCGTTGCAGATTGGTCTTCATCTCACGCCCTTCAAGCAGCCAGCAGAGCGCAAACATTCCTGCCAGTGCGACGCCGAACACCGCAAAACCCGCGAAGGTGTGGTAGGGCGACATTTCCTGGTGGTCTCCGATGTGCCTGCCGACGGCAAAGTCAGAACCAAACGTCAGCGTTCCGGCCACCAGCAGCAGCAGGCGCACGACATTCCCCGCCACCGCCAGCGGCACCGCGCAGACAAACAGGAGAAGCCGCGAGCGGGGGCGCTTCAGCGCGAGGTAGCCCAGCAGCGCCGAGATCATCATCAGCGCAAAGAGTGAATTGATGCCGCTGCACTTCGCATCGACATCGAGACTGAAGGCCTCCCCGATCTGCACCCCGTGCGTGGCATCCGCCGCCGACTGCAAGGCGGAACCTTCGTTGACCGAAGGCACGCCGGCGAGATTCAGCAGCGAGGCCGCCATGGCGGCGGTTCGGGGCCTCAGCGGGGATGCCACGGAGTCTTCCAGGGGCTGCATTGGCCATGTAAACAGGAGAAAAAGCCAGGCGAAGAACAGCACGCGCATCCACCGGCGTCCGGCCACCAGCAGAATGAAACCCGCCAGAATGAACTGCACGGCCAGGAAGCCGGGATAGCCGGTGTCGGCCTTGTAACCCACCCAATAGACGAACAGCCCCATGCCCAGCGGCAGCAGGCCCGCCCAGTCGCCCTGCCACGGCAGCTTGTGCAGGTCGTCACGGCGCAGCCAGACCAGCCAGCCGACCAAGGCCGGCACCAGCAGGCAGAACTGCCAGTCGGCCTTCGAGCTCACCCATCGGGCCCAGCCGACCAGAATGCTCTCGCGCCGGCTGTAATCCCAATGCTGGTACGGCCAGACCAGAAACAGCAGCACCAGCACGACCGGCA
>DAORHS010000574.1:0-3708 GCA_035438165.1 Prosthecobacter sp. | reverse complement strand
TGAGTTCCAAGCCGCTCAGCGTCGAGCTGCCCGCCGGGCTCGAGATCTTCAGCCGCATCGAAGCCCGCAGCTTCCCGCCGCAGCGCAACTTCGCCGGTGAGAACAAAGGCTACGCCATCGAGCGCAGCTACGAGGAGCTGAACATGGACGGCTCCACCACCGGCACCGATGACCTCCGCGTCGGCGACATGGTTGTCGTCACGCTCAAGATCGAAATCGGCGGCGGCGACCGCTATCTCGCCATCGACGACTCCCTGCCCGCCGTCTTTGAAGCCATCAATCCCGAATTCGGCACCCAGAGCGAACGCGAAGGCGATCAGCTCCCCGACGGCACCCAGCCCTGGTTTTGCGACCACCGCGAAATCCGCACCGACCGCGCCCTCTTCTTCACCGACTACGCGCCCGCCAAAGGCAAGTTCAGCCTCCAATACCTCGCGCGAGTCATCGCCGAAGGCGACACCACCGCTCCGCCCGCCCGCATCGAAGCCATGTATCAACCCGACAAATACGGTCTCAGCCCGACCCAGCGCATTCGCACTTTGCCTTCGGGCAACACGAAGGTGGTAGAATCGAAGTGAGACGGATGCTTTCGTCCGTCGTAATCGTTCGCAATGCTCGCGTCCGCCGCCGAATCCATATCCCACATCCGCTCCTCGTTTCCTGAGCAAGGTTTCTTCCAGGACAAGGAGTGGGTGCTGTCGCCGGAGGCGTTTGCGCTGGATACGGCGACGGTGGAGCTGATTCGAGCACTTGGACCGGCGTTGCGGGCGTTTCAGCGGGCGTGCAACCGGTTGTACTTTGATGAGGCGCATCCGTGGGTGGCGAAGCTGCTGGATCAGGGCAAGCCGCAGCGGGTGATCGAGCTGGGGCGGAATCCGCGCTGGCATGAGGATCTGCCGCGCGTGCTGCGGCCGGATTTGGTGCTGACGGAGACCGGCGTGAGCATTTCAGAACTCGATTCGCTGCCCGGTGGCATCGGTTTGACGGCGTGGTTGAATGAAACGTATGCCGCGCTGGATCAAAACGTGATCGGTGGCGCTGCGGGCATACAGGATGGCTTTGCGGCGGCGTTTCCGAGTGAGGACATCCTCATCTCGCATGAATCGGGCGATTATCTGCCGGAGATGAGCTGGCTGGCGGATCGATTGGGCCGTCGTGTGCTGCGCCCGTGGGAGGTGGAGCCGTTTGAACTGAATGGCACGGCGATTTATCGCTTCTTCGAGCTGTTTGACCTCGCCAACGTCGAAAACGCCGACGTGATGCTGCGCATGGCCGAGCGTGGCGAACTGAGCTTCACACCGCCGATCAAAGCCTTCCTCGAAGAGAAGTTATGGCTCGCGTTGTTCTGGTCACCTGCGCTGGAAGACTTCTGGTGCCGCGAACTGAGCACCGAGCACCGCGAACTATTGAAGAAATGCGTCCCGATGGGCTGGGTGGTCGATCCCGTGCCGCTGCCGCCCTTCGCGGTGTGGCCGAAGCTCGACATCCAGAGCTGGCATGAGATGAAATCGTTCGGCGGCAAGCAGCGGCAGCTTGTGCTGAAGATCAGCGGCTTCTCGGAGCGCGGCTGGGGCTCGCGGGGGGTGTTTATCGGCCACGATTTGTCACAGGAGCAGTGGGGCGCGGCGATTGACGAAGCGCTGGCGAGTTTCCCGACGAATCCGTTCGTGCTGCAGGAATTCCATCGTGCGAAGGTCGTCACGCATCCAGCCTGGGATGAGGAGAAACAGGCCACGCGGGCGATGCAGAGCCGCGTGCGGCTGTGCCCGTATTATTTCGCCACGTCGGACGCGGACGATGATCCCGTGCTCGGCGGTGTTCTGGCCACGGTGTGCCCCGCCGACAAAAAAATCCTACACGGCATGCGGGACGCGATGATGCTGCCTTGCGTTGCGCGGTGATTTCCGCTCCAATGGCGGTGCCATGAAGCTTATTCCTGTCTTTCTCCTCGTTTCATCGTCCCTTTTCGCCGCTGAACCTGTCGTCGTGAAACTCTGGCCCGGCGGCGCGCCGGAGAAATCCGGTGTGAAGATCGAGGCGGAGAAAGAGATGCCGAGAAAGTCGGCCGACGACGTGATGCGCCTCACGAATGTCACCGAGCCGATGATCACGGTGTTCAAGCCGGAGAAACCGAACGGCACGGCAGTTCTCGTGTGTCCCGGCGGTGGTTATGGCATCCTGGCGTATGAGCATGAAGGCTCGCAGGTGTGTGATTTCCTCGTTCAACACGGCGTGACCGGCATCCTGCTCAAGTACCGCGTACCGAAGCGCGATCCGAAGGATCCAGGCCGTGAGGCTTTGCAGGACGCGCAGCGCGCCATGGGCATTATTCGTCATCACGCTGCCGAATGGGGCTTGAAGCCGGACCGCATCGGCATCCTCGGTTTTTCAGCGGGCGGTCATCTCACCGTCATGACGACGCTGCATGCGAACGAGCGTACTTACACAACCGATCCGGCGCTCGATGTGGAAGATGCGACGCCGAACTTCGCGGTTCCGGTTTATCCTGCGTATCTCGTCAGCAAAGAAGACCCGTTTCATCTTCTGCCCGGCTTTGAGGTCTCGGCCAAGTCGCCACCGATGTGTTTTGTCCATGCCAATGACGACAGTTGGTCCGCTACCGCGAGTGCATTGCTCTACCTCGAATACAAAAAGCTTAACATTCCCTGTGAACTGCACATCTACGCCAAAGGCGGCCATGGTTTCGGCATGAGGAAGAGCGGCGGGCCGGTGAACGACTGGCCGGACCGCGTGGCGGAGTGGATGAAATCGATGGGTTACATGCCCTAATGCCATGAAAGCCCGCAAGTCCCGGCCAGCCGCCGTTGCGACGACGGAGGATGATCCCCATCGCATGGTGATGGAGGATCTGACCGAGACCATCTGCCGCTATCGAAAAGACGGCACGCTCACCTATGTGAACGAGGTGTTCTGCCGTGTGTTCGGCCGGAAGCGGGAGGAACTGGTGGGACATCGCTGGCAGCCGGTCGCATTCCCGGAAGATGTGGCGATGATCGAGGCGAAACTGGCGACGCTGACGCCGCTGAACCCGGTGGGGGTGATCGAGAACCGCATCTACGACGCTGCGGGGCGCGTGCGCTGGATGCAGTTCATCAACCGTGGCTTTTTTGATGCGAAAGGGCAGTTACTGGAGATTCAGTCCGTGGGTCGCGACATCACGGAGCGGGTGCTGGTGGAGCAGCGGCTGCAGGAGGGGGAGGAGCGCTGGAAGTTTGCCCTGGAGAGCTCCGGCTTCGGCGTGTGGGACTGGGACATCGCCCAGGACAAGATCTTCCGGTCCAGCCAGTTCAAGATGATGCTGGGCTATGCGGCCCATGAGTCCATCGGCGGGGAAGTGCACGGCTGGGAAGAGAACCTGCATCCAGATGATCTGGCGGGCACCAAGGCGGCGGTGAACGACCATCTGCTGCAAAAGACCGACGGTTTTGTCCGGGAGTTCCGCCTGCGCTGCAAGGACGGCTCATGGAAGTGGGTGAAGGGCCGCGGCAAGGTGATCAGCCGCGACGCCCAGAACCGCGCCCTGCGCATGACGGGCACGCTGGAGGACATCTCGCGACGCAAGGCGGCGGAGGAGCGCGAGGCGCACAACCTGCAGTTGATCGTGGACGGCGCGCCGTGCGCGGCGGTGCTGGAGGTGATCGTGCGCCCGGTGGAGACCGGTCACCCGGACATGCGTTGCAGTTTGAT
>DAORHS010000573.1:0-3709 GCA_035438165.1 Prosthecobacter sp. | reverse complement strand
TCTATTATGTGCTGGATCGCGAAACAGGCGCGGTGGTGAAGGAGATCGACTGTGGCGAGCCGATCTTCAGCACGCCGGTCGTGGCGAAGGACCGCGTGTATGTCGCCACGCTCGGGGCGCAGGTGCTCGCGCTCACGTTTGAAGGCCAGCAGCAGTGGAAGTGGGATTTTGTGAAGGAAGTCGTCGGCTTTGATGGCAACCGCTGGAGCGGCGAGTCCTGGGCCGCGTTTTGCGAGAAACGCATGCTCGCCACGCTCAAACCCGGCACGAAGCCGACATCGAGTGATGGCCGTGTGAACTGGAAGGACCATTTCGTGTGCTCGCGCGACATCTGCCTCATCAAGGGCAACGTCGTCGTTGTTCCCGCTGGTGGACGCACCTTGTTCCTCGAAGACACGGGCGCTGCGCCGAAGCTCAAGGCCACAGGCGAGATCCCCGAGTGGTCCGGCAAAGAATATCCGGCCACGTTCGGCCAAAGCGCCGATGACGAGGGCAATGTCTATGTCCAATGGCATCGCCGCGACAACGCCGGCCGTGTGGACATCATGCGCCTTGAAGGCGACACGCTCAAAACAGGCGATTTCGTCGCAGGCACCGACACGAACATCCGCATGGACGGCCTGCTGAGCTTTTCGCCGGTGGCGATTCGCGGGAGTAATGTGTTTCGCGTGAAGCCGGAGAGCGGACGTGGATTGATCCGGCATGACATGAGCACGAAGGAATCCAATCCGCTCAGCGGAGCGGGAGCCATCGCGCCGCCCGTGCTCACGAAGCGGCATGTGATCTTTGGAGATTTAAACGGCAAGCTTCATTTCGCACCCTTGGACGGGGGAAAGACTCGTGAGCATGTCCTTAGCGATGCTCCGATCACCGCTCCGGCAGCCGTTGCCGACGGACTCGTGTTTGTGGGGTCGGAAGATGGGCGTTTGTATCGTCTCAATCCGATGCTCAAAGCTGAACTCGTGCGGAAAGTACCGAACAGCATTCCCACGATCCGCTCTCCACTCACCGGCAAACTCGCCGACGCCAAATACGACTGGTACACGAACTACGGCAACTTCGCGGGTCAGAACTCGAACAACCAAGATCTCAAGCCGCCGCTGCGCATGCGCTGGGCACGGCGTCTTGAAGGCACGGTGAAGCATCTACCCGTCTGCGGCGGCGGAAGGCTCTACACGCACACGGCGGAGGGGCAGATCATCGCGGTGGAGCAGGACACGGGCCGTCTGCTGTGGCGACGCTGGTGGCCGGATGTGTATTTGAGCTTCACCTCGCCGCTCTACATCGACGGCAAGCTGCTCATTCCGCAGGCAGGCATGAAGAAGTCGTTTGTGCGCTGTCTCGATGCCGCGACGGGCAACATGCTGTGGGAAGCGCCCTTCACCGGCAGCCCAAGCTGGAGCCGGCAGTTCCCGCCGGTCGTCGCGGGCAAGATCGCCATCTATGCGAGCGGCAGCGGCGATTATGCGCCGCAGGGCAGCGAGAAGCCCTACACCTTCGGCGGTGAGCCGGTGAAACCTGCGGACGGCAGCGAGGTGATGAGCTTCATCTACTCGAACGACAATCCGTATTACCCAAAGAACCATCACCCGCGCGTGTGGGCCTGGGATTTGGAAACGGGCAAGGTCGTGTGGGAGAAAGATTTTTATGACCAGGGTCGCGGCGGCAACGACTGCGGCATCTGCATCCTCGACGGCAAGCTCTACTACAGTGTGTTCTTCGGCTACGACGCCGATCAGCGCGCCCGGCGCGGCCTTCCCGTGAAAAACAACGGCCTCACCTGCTGCATCGACCCGAAGACCGGGAACATCCTCTGGCAGACCAACGACTACTACGTCACCGCCAAATGCACGCTCAGCGCCCGCGATGGCAAGCTCTACATTGGCGGCTTCAACCGTGCGCAACAAGGTACGGACGACCGCTTTGTCTGGTGTCTCGACGCGAACACTGGCAAGCTCGTGTGGAAGTCCGACGCCGTGACCTCCGCGCTCAATGTCGTCAGCGTCGGCGAACGTTTTATGTTCTCGAACGCCCTGCGTGGCAAAGGCAACATCTTCGACCGCGAGACCGGCAAAGTGACCTTCAGCATCCTCACCAACTACGCCTGCTGCCGCTTCACCATGAGCGAGCCGTATGTGCTCGGCGCGAACATGGACATGATCGACCTCAGCCAGGAAGGCAAACTCGTCTCCACCGGTCCCGCGATTGATTCACGCGAGTGCTTGGGCGCTGTGGTGAGCAATGGGCGCATCTTTTATACTTCGCAGGCCAGCGGCTTCGTCGTCTCGCAGACCTACGGACCGGAGTCGAAGGATCTGCCGCCTGCGTGGGAGGTGCGATAGCAAAGTGGTCCGCACAGTCCTCTGTGCGGATAGCTTGGTCGGAAACAACACCAAGAGCCTTCGAACAACCGCACAGAGGACTGTGCGGACCACTCTATTCCACCCAGCGGATGCACGAGGCCATCGGCACCTCGACTGGCTCACCGTGTGCCGTGATGCTGCCGCTCGTGGCGTCGATTTTAAACACGACGACGTTGTTGCCCGGCATGTTCGCGCAGAGCAGCCACTTCCCGTCTGGCGTCACAAGCAGGTTCTGCGGGCCTTTGCCGCCGCTGGGTTGGATGGCGAGCAGTGTGAGCTTGCCGTCATCCGCGATGCGATAGCTGGCGAAGCTGTCGTGGCCGCGATTGGTGCCGTAGAGGTGCTTGCCATCAGGCGTGATTTTCAAGTCGGCAGTGTAGCTCTTGCCAGTGAAGTCGGTGGGCAGCGAGGCGATGGTTTGTTTCTCTTTCAGAGTGCCGTCGGCGGCGCTCCAGTCGAAGACGGTGATCGTGTTGGCGAGTTCGTTGATGACATACACGAGCTTGCCGTTCGTATGGAAGGTGAGATGACGCGGGCCGCTGCCGGGCGTGAGTTTGGCGAAGGGCTGCGCTTCGTTGGGAGCGAGTTTGGCCTTCGCGGCGTCGAGCGTGTAAATCATGACCTTGTCGATGCCGAGATCGGCGGCGAGGGCGTGTTTGCCATCGGGGCTGATGACGAAGCAGTGCGCGTTCGGGCCTTTCTGCCGCTGCGGATCGGCGCTGGAGCCACTGTGCTGGAAAAACGACACCGCCTCGCCGAGCGAGCCGTCCTGCTGCACGGGGAGCGAGGCGACGCTGCCGCTAGAGTAATTCGCGACGAGCACGGACTTGCCCGTGGCAGCGACATCGAGGTAGCAGGAAGCCGTGCCGCGTGCGGATTGATGATTCAGGCGCTTCATCCGGCCTGTGCGGCCTTCGAGGGCAAAAGCGGCCACGTTTTCGTCCTCGTCACCGCCGAACTTCTCCGCGTCGATGGCGTAGAGAAAGCGTTTGTCCGGCGACACAGCGATGAAAAACGGGTTCTGAATGTCTGTCGTGCGATGCAGCGGCTTGAGCGCGCCTTTCTCCGAATCGAAGGTGAAGGCGTGAATGCCCGCTTTGTCGCCAGAGGCGAAGGCGGTGACAAAAACGAGCGGCTCGGCGGCGAATGAAGATGAAGCAAGCAAGGCGATCAAAAAGTGGCGCATGATGCCCAAACGCTCTCCAAACCCGCCCCTTGCGCGGTTCAACACGATGGCGCGAAACCCGCGCCACGCGCACTCCATTCAAGGCTGCCGCTTCCGGCGGGAAAACCATCGAGCGATCAGCCAGCCTTTGAGCAGCAAGGCCACCATGCCGGCCACGACG
>DAORHS010000572.1:0-3725 GCA_035438165.1 Prosthecobacter sp. | reverse complement strand
GTGTAGGCGATGTAGCCTTTCTTCGCCGCGTCCATGACGTAGCCGCCGCCCCAGAGGTAATGGAAGGCGTTGTCCACGCTGACCTGGCCGATGCCGTATTTGTCCGCCATCGCCATGCAGCGCTCCATGGCGCTGAAGGCCACGCTTTGGCCGAGCTTGAGTTTGCCGTCCCAGGCTTCGCTCGCGGCGAAAGGTTTCTTGATCACTTCGATCTCCGCACCGGGTTTGCAGCCGCCCGTGCCACTGCCGTAGAGGTGGTCGAGATGCAGCGCCTTGATGGCGTTGTGCGTGCGGATGCCGTGCGCCGAGGCCATCTCGCAAAACCGTGCGCCGTCCTCAGCCTCCGCCTGCGTGTAACCGCGATGCTGATAGGCGGCGCGGACGAGTTCGTTGTGGGCTTCGGTGGGAACGATGTGATAGGTGGTGGGCATGGTGCGCGGATATAGAAGCATCCGGTGCGACGCGCAAGAATCAGATATTCAGGGTACTTCTGGCAAGCGCGCCTCAACGACGGCGACGACGGGTCAAGATGGCCGCAAGCCCCAAGAATCCCAGTGAGGCGACGCCCGGCTCCGGCACGCTGGAGGTGAATCCAGCCGATGAGGCGCTGCCCATGCTGGATATTTCAGAGGCTGTGAGCACGCCATTCCAAACGGCAAAACTATTGAGATACGCATCCCCCGTGTCACCGCTGTTGTCGGAAAACAGATGAGTGCCCGTCTGGGAGAGCGAAATCAGGCCGTCAACACCACTGGTGATGTCAGGGCCGGTCAAAGCACCATCCACATAGAAATTCGTATGGTTCAATCCGCCGTAGTTTTCGCTGGTCATCACGATGCGGTACCAGGTGTCAGCGGAAATCGAGTTCAGCGAAGAAGCAGCTGTGCCCGCGATTGCGAGGTGCCCATCCGGCCCATACAAGTAAACATCCGTGTCATCTGCATTGGCGGTGTCGGTTTGCAGCAGGGACTCGAAAGTCTGCAAGACCCGGAAATTCACATCCCACGCCAGCGAAAAATCATTCGTCCGGGTGCCATTGCCATTGGCATCGATGGTGTTGACAAAAGTCAGCAACTGATTGCCCGGGAGTCCGGGAATCGCGAGGACATCGCTTGGGGCGGCGGAGATCAGCACGCTGGAAAACGTGGGCGTCCATCCGGTGGCCACGAGGTCCGTTCCGCCTCCCACCGAGTTGGTAAGATCCCCGTTCAACTGCCACAGGCCAGTGAGAGTGGCAGCACCAAATGCCGGTGAAATGGCGAGGCATGCGGCCAGCGCAGAAAGTCGAAATGTGTTCATGCTCAGTTTTCCTGTTGATTGGGGATTAACCACCAAAGCTTAGGAAGAACTGGAGTGATGCGGCAAACTTGAGGCAAGTCACGTCGCTCGAACCCTTCGGAGCCGATACAACGAGAGGGAACTCCAAGGGTCAAGCCGTTTCCCTGCAAGCATTCTCACCTCGCTCGGCTCACCAACAAATGCCCTCGTAGCTCCAAGGCAGCGCCTTGAGCTCCGGCCAGCCGTTCACATCAATCACATGTTTCCCTGCCCCGGCCACGCTGCGCAACGACTCGACATCCACACACTTCTGGGAGGCGACGATGACATCGCTCTCGCGAACGACCTCCTCGGCGGATGAGCAGAGCAACTGCGCCAGATGCGGCATGCGGCGCTGGATTTCGGCCTCGTTGGCACCGATGAGGCGCGTGAGATTGATGGAAGGATCGAAAATGCGGAGCTGGTAGCCACGTCCGAGCAGCGTCTCGGCGATGGACACCATGGCGCTGCCACGCATGTCATCCGTTTCGGCCTTGAAGGCGAGACCGAGAAGACCCACGCGACGCGAATCCTTGCGGGTGATCTGCTCCAGCAACGCATCCAGGTGCGCCTGATTCGAGGCGATGACGTGATCGAGCAGCGGCAGGTTCACGCCTTCGATGCGGGCGAGGCCGCTGAGCGCGTTCACATCCTTTGGCAGACACGAGCCGCCGAAGGGATTGCCGGGGCGCAGGTAGTAGCGCGAGATGTTCAGCCGCTCGTCGTGGCAGACCACGTCCATCACGCGGGCACCATCGACGCCGAGATGCTTCGCCATACGGCCGATCTCGTTGGCAAAGCCGACCTTGAGCGCGTGGAAGTAGTTGCAGGAGTATTTGAGCAGCTCCGCGCCTTCCCATTCGAGAATCTGCGCGTTCGCTCCGAGGAGTTCGAGCGCCTCGCCTGTCGCGGGAGCTTTCCCATCATGGGTGCCGACAGCGACGAGCGAAGGATCGCGAAAGTCGCGCACGGCGGTGCCTTCGCGCAGGAATTCGGGGCAGTAATACACGTGCAGCAGGCCGGACTCGATGAGTTCGGCGAAGAACTCACGCACGAGCGCCCGTGTGCTGCCGGGCAGCATGGTGCTGCGAAAGATGAGGGCGTGGGGTGTGCCTTTCCCACGCACCGCCGAGGCGATCTGCTCGGAGACCTTGCGCACGAAGTCGAGATTCAGCCTGCCCGAAGACAACGAGGGCGTGCCCACGCACACGATGCTGACTTGCGAGGCCTTGACGGCCTCCGTCGCATCCGTGGTGGCGTCGAGACGGCCTTCGCGCTTCGCATTTTGCAGCAGCGCTTCGAGTTCAGGCTCGATGATGGGCGAGATGCCTGATTTGAATGCGTCCACCTTCGCCTGCTGCACATCGGCACCGATGACGTGATGCCCCTGCTCCGCCAGACAGCCCGCAGTGACCGCCCCGACGTAGCCGAGGCCGAAGATGCTGACGTGATGCGCGGGTGAGCTTGGCATCCGCCAATCAAGCATGCCCTCAGGCGACAAACAAACATCTTCACAAATCAACGGTCATTTGGCACCATCCAGCACTAAACCAGCCATGACCTCATATAAACCCGGCAGAAACTTTCTGCGTTGGACACTCACCATTGTGGACGGACTGTTGTTTGGGTGGTTCTTAACGATTGGCTACCTGGCAACATGCCTGTTGCTGCGAATGTCGGATTCTCAGATGGAACCCGAGCGGGAACCTCTGCTCACCCAGTTCACTCGAACCTTGCTGCCAGAGTACGCATGGTCGCTTTTGCCAGGTTCGCTGTGCTTTGGTTTTGGCTTTGGCTTGATCAATTTGAACTCCGATGAATCACCAGCCAGCCGGATCTTTCGCTGGGCCATCATTCTTGGCTCCACATTTTTTATCGCGGCCTCCATGCCTGCCATAGAAGTTCGTCTGCTACTCAACGGAGGACCTGAAGACGGGTATTTGTTTGATGAGGTTCTGTATTTGTGCCTGGGTCTGGCCATGTTCGTTTACGGCATCTTTCAGGTTCGCAGACATGACCGAAATCGTTGCGCATGAACCGGTTCTCCTTCGTGGCAGTATTCGCCCTGCTCCCGTTAGTCTCTCCACATTCCGCCCTCGGCCATCCGGCAGATCAAAGCGAGATGCGCGTGAGGCCGGAGCCTCACAAGCTGGAGATCCGGCTGACGTTCAACATTTTCACGCTGACGCGATTTGTGCGGATCGACGCGGATGGTGACGCGAAGATCAGCATGGCTGAAGCGCTCCTCGGGGCGTTGCCATGCTAGTGGCTGTTTTCGTTGGTGTCATCGGGCCCGGCTGGAGCATTAAAGAACGTGCCTTGACGCCTTTTCCTAGAACTGCAAGCCATGTTCGTCAGATAGCCTTCTCTCTTCTAGGCAACGCGCGATGGAACACACAGCATAAAAC
>DAORHS010000571.1:0-3737 GCA_035438165.1 Prosthecobacter sp. | reverse complement strand
GGAAACGCGGGCCGCCTACCCTTGCGTAAGTCGCAGGGAGAGAAGAAGCAGAGCCGTGGCGGTGGTGGTCATGGACGACCGGAAGGAAGCAGAGATGGTCAAGAGGTCAAGGGCTTCGCTGTCAAGGAGTCCAGAGGCGGCGCATGGCCTCTTGACCACGCCTTGACTCTCTTGACTACTCCTTGACCTCTCCATGACCCGATTCCGCCCCTGCATTGACCTTCACGACGGCCGCGTAAAGCAGATCGTCGGTTCATCGTTGCGGGATGATGGTGCGGGGCTGAAGACGAATTTCGTGAGCGACCGTGATGCGGCGTGGTATGGCGAGCTCTACAAGCGCGATGGGCTGGCCGGCGGGCACGTGATTTTGCTCGGCAAGGGGAATGAACTGGCCGCGAAAGCCGCCGTGGGCGCTTTTCCGGGCGGGCTGCAGGTCGGTGGCGGGGTCAGACCGGAGAACACGGCGGAGTATCTCGACGCCGGGGCGAGTCATGTGATCGTGACGAGCTATCTCTTTGAAGCTGACGGCACGTTCAGTGAAACGAAGCTCGAAAACATGGTGAAAGCTGCTGGACGTGACAGGCTTGTGATCGACCTGAGCTGCAAGGCGACGGCGAAGGGCTGGACGGTGGCGATGAACCGCTGGCAGACGCTGACGACGCTCGATGTGACGCCAGAGTCGCTCAAGTGGCTCGCCGGGCAGTGCGCGGAGTTTTTGATCCATGCCGTGGACGTTGAAGGGAAATGCGAAGGCATCGACGAAGCGCTCGTGAGCTTTCTGGGCGAGCATTCACCAATTCCGATGACGTATGCGGGAGGGATCCGCCATCTGGATGATTTGAAACGCATCGACGAACTGAGCCATGGCCGCGTGGACGGCACGGTGGGTAGCGCGTTGGACTTGTTTGGCGGCACGGGAGCCAAATACGACGAATTGGTGGCCTGGAACCGTCGTACTGCCTGAAACCATGAAAATCATCCGCTACTCCGACTTGCAGGGAAACATCGCGCATGCCGCGCAGCAGGAGGATGGAAGTGCGCTGATCATCGAGGGTGACATCTTCGGCGACTACCGCGTGACAGATCGCGAAGCCGGTGTGGCGAAGCTGCTCGCGGCCATTCAGCCCTTCGCGATCATCTGCATCGGCCTCAACTACAAGCGTCATGCGGAGGAGACGAAGGCGGCGATTCCGCAGCATCCCGTGGTCTTCATGAAGCTGCCGAACGTGATCCAGCATCCCGGCGATCCGATCCTGCTGCCGACACACCTCAAAAGCGACAAGGTGGACTACGAGTGCGAGCTGGCGGTCGTGATTGGCAAGGCGGCGAAGAATGTGAGCAAGGCGGATGCCTTGAAGCATGTGCTCGGCTACACCTGCGCGAACGATGTGAGCGCCCGCGACTGGCAAAAGCAGGGCGGCGGCGGCCAGTGGTGCCGCGGGAAGAGTTTTGACACGTTTTGCCCGCTGGGGCCGGTGCTGGTGACGGCGGATGAGATCCCGAATCCAAACAGCCTGGCGATCAAAACCGTGCTCAACGGCGAGACGATGCAGGACTGGAACACGAACGACATGATCTTCGATGTGCCGACGCTCATCGAGTTTCTCAGCGGCAGCACGACGCTGATGCCGGGAACCGTGATCCTCACCGGCACGCCGCATGGTGTGGGCATGGCGCGCACACCGCCGGTGTTCATGAAGGATGGCGACACCGTGAGCGTGGAGATCGAACGGATCGGCACGCTGACGAATCCGGTCCGCAATGAGGCGTGAACCTCACTCCTGCGCTTTTTCCAGTTCGCTGATGAGCCGTTCGTAGCGGCGCTGCGGGCAGCATTCTTCAAGCAGGGCGCGCAGCGCGGCCTTTCGGCGGACAAAGTGGAAGGCGATGATGTCACACACGGCCTCCGCCTCGTCCATCTGCTCCAGTTCCTTGCGCAGCTTCTGCATGCTGGCACAGCTGTCATCCGTGGGATGCGGCAGCAGGTCGAGCGCGCGCGATTTCAGGGGGCGCAGGCTCTCCCTGGGCACTTCGTGCGTGATGACGGGCTCCACACGGGCAATGCGGAAGGGCAGTAGCTGATCCCAGCCGGTGATGCGCACGCGGCAGACGCCGTAGAGCATGACCTGCGAGGTGCCGTCGGCGTTTTTCACCGAGGCACGGATGAGTCCTGCCGTGGCAATGGGGCGGACGTCATCCTTGCAACTGACACCGACGCAGAACATGCGGTCGGCGTGCAAGGCGTGGTCGAGCATCTGGCGGTAGCGCTCCTCAAAGATGAAGAGCGGCAGATGGCACCCGGGGAAGTGGTAGCAGCCGTCGAGCACGATCATGGGCAGGCTGCGAGGCAGCACGAATTGTTTGGCTGAGAATGTCTTCGAGGCGATGTCCATGAATCAGGTGTGACGGGATACGTTTGAACCTGCCCCCTGGTTTGGGCTTTCCTGCGGTGGTCGGCGGGCTCTCAAAGACTCTTCAGGTAGGCGATGATGTCGCTGATGGCCTGAGGTGTGAGCCCGAGCTGCTGCGGCTGGTACATGAGCGAGCGTTTCATCTTCTGAATGCCGGCGATCCGGTTCTTCGGCACGGTCTGGACCAGGCCGCCCATGCACTTGATCATGACGGGATCGCCGCTGGAGAGGATCATGCCGCTGATGGTGAGGCCGTCCGTGGTCTTGATCTCGCTGCCTTCAAACCCGTGGGAGATGTCGGCGGAGGGATTGAGGATGGCATTGGCGATGACCTCGGCGGGCTGCTGTTTGCCAAAGGTACTCAGATCGGGGCCGAACTCGACGCCCGCCTGGCCGACCTTGTGGCAGGTGTAGCACACCGCGACGGCGGCCGCGCCGCGTTTGGCATCGCCGGGCAGTTGGGCGATCTCGGCGCTGGTGGGCAGTTGCGGCGCCTCCTTCATCTCCGGCGGCATTTCGACCGCGACGAGCTTCACCTTCGCTGGGTCATACAAACCGAGCGCCTTCATGCCGCCTTCGACATCGTAGGACTGCCAGTCGTTGCCCTTGCGGTTGAGCAGCCACCACTTGGCCAGCTCCTTCATGGGGAAGTCCGGGGCGTTGGCGAGTTCGATCATCGCTCCGGCGGCTTCGCGGCTTTTCACAAAGGCCAGCGCGGTGAGCATGAGTTTGCGCTGCGATTCGCTGAGCTTGCCATCGAGTGCGCGCGTCTTGAAGTCCTGCACCGCTGCGGCGGGATGCAGCCGCCACGCGATCCACGCAAAGACATCGCTCCACGTCTCGGCACTGCCTCCGAGTTCTTTTGACACAGCGGCATACACTTCGGCTTCCTTGCCCTCACTGCCGAGTCCAAACGCTTCGAGGTAGGCACGGTCGGTGCCATCGAAACGCTGTGCGATTTTCGCCAGCAATGGAACGCTTTGCGCCGCGGGCACTTCGCGCAGGGTCAGCGCCACCTCGCGACGCACGGCTGCGGAAGGATCGGACACCATCTTCGCGGCCATCGCCAGCACGTCTATACCGGCGCGGCGCAGCGCACGGTAGGCGACGAGGCGCTGTCCCTCGGACTTTGAATCCAGCCAGGGCTTTACTTGGGCCACGCCTTCTCCGCCCATCTGCGCGAGCAGCCAGGCGGCGCGTGCTGCGATGTAGGTGTTGTCATCATCGAGCAACGCAGCCACGGCTGGCACAGCTTTGGATCCCTGGGCCTTCAATGCGGTGAATCCACCGAAGCGTACGTTGGGCGCGGGGCTTTTCAGCGCGGCG
>DAORHS010000570.1:0-3740 GCA_035438165.1 Prosthecobacter sp. | reverse complement strand
TCTTCAACCACCAGGACCCCGCCAGCTTCTACTACGCCCACCTTGGCGCCAAACCGGACCCGGCCAGCGGTCAGATCATGATCGTGCAGAACGCACCACGCCGGCCGCTCACGAACAACACGAAAACCGTGCCATGGACCGATGGCTGGCATCAGGTCAAAGTCGTGCGAGACACCACCACCGGCAGCATCGAAGTCTTTTTCGATGACATGGAAAAGCCCCAGCTCAGCACCAGGGACAAGACCTTCGGCAAAGGACGCATCGGCATCGGCTCGTTTGATGACATGAACGACTTTGACGACGTTCGCCTCTACGCACGGCAGTAGCCTCTGCTGCCGGTCAAAAACGCACCCCGCAACCCTCCCGTCGGTTTGATGACAAGACACCTTCTCCTCACCTTCCTGATCTGCGCAGCATCACCCGCTGCGGAGCCATCGTCTTCATCCCAGATGCTCGCAGGCGACTGGATGCCGGCGGACCCGCATCAGATCGACTACGACAAGCTGCCTCGCATCCCGGGTGAACATGTCGTGGTCAACAGCGTGAAGGTGCAGAAGGGCGTGAACCAGCACAACTACCTCGCGCATCATGATGGCCGCTACTTTGTCATGTGGAGCGACGGACCGGGGGTCGAAGACCGGGTCGGCCAGCGGGTGAAATTTGCCACGAGCACGGATGGATTGAAATGGAGCGAGCCGAAGCATCTCACACCGGTTCCGCCCAACTCAGGTCCCGACTCGCCGCTCTACAACACGCGCAGCGACAAAGGCTTCCGCTACATCGCACGCGGCTTCTGGCAGCGCGATGGCGAACTGCTCGCCCTGGCCACTCTGGATGAAGCAGCGGGGTTCTTCGGCAAGAGTCTGGCGCTTCATGCCTTCCGGTGGAAGTCTGCTGATGAAGTCTGGGAAGACGCCGGCGTCATCGCCAACAACGCGATCAACAACTTCCCGCCGAAGCAGATTCCTTCCGGCGAGTGGATGATGTCGCGGCGCCCCTACGACTACAAAACCGCAGGCGTCGATTTCCTCGTCGGCGGCGTGAAGTCCATGACGGACTGGCAGTCCTTTCCCGTGCTCGGCACGAGCAGCGAACTGAAGGCCGAGGAGCCGCTGTGGTGGACGCTGCCGAACAACCGGCTGGCGGCGTTGTTTCGTGACAATCAGGGCAGCAAGTTTCTCTACCGCTCCATCTCCACCGACAACGGCCGCCAGTGGACCACGCCGGTGCGCACGGATTTCCCGGACGCCACATCCAAACTGCACGGCCTGCGTCTCAAGGACGGTCGCTATGTGCTCGTCTCGAACAGCAATCCACGCGCCCGTGATCCGCTGACGATTGCAATCAGTGAGGACGGCCTCGTCTTCACCAGGCTCGCCTACCTCATCGGTGGTCGCCACGTCGATTACCCGCATACGCTGGAGCACGATGGCCATTTGCTCGTCGCCTTCGCCGGCGGAAAACAGAGCGTCGAGGTGCTGAAGATCAAACTCTCGGATCTTGATCGAATCATCATGCCTGCCTCGGTCGCGCTCAACAACCCTCTGCCGCCGATCTCGAAACCCGCTCCTGAAGTGAGCGACTGGATTGATCTCGGCAATGAAGGCGAAAAGCTCTACCTCGCCGCCGAACTCACCGTGGCCAAGCGTGGCCAGACCGCCGCGCTCAAATTGGCGACGAGTTCAGGACTCGAACGCGCAGTCGTCGGCGTCGATGCAGCGGGCAGGCTCTTCGCAAAGATCCAGCCGGGCGAAACCAAGGGGCCTGAATTGAAGGAAGGCGAGAGCTTGTCTGTCCTGATCCGCATCATCGGCCACCAGAAGAAACCGGATGAGATCTTCGTGCAGACCGGGCCTGTAGGAAGCATTCCGGCCGAGCCGAAAGGCGTCGTATGGACGCTGATCAACACGGGCGGCAACACGCAGGCCAATCTCGCCATCGCAACGACCACGTCATCGGCCTTCAAGAACGTTCGCGTCGCCAGCAGCTACGCGGCGCTCGCTGACGCAAAGCCGGTCAAGACGACGGCGGCGAAAGCGCCGCCCGCGCATGATCTTTCGCCGCCGCATCCTGTCACCCATCCAGCCAGCGCCCTCATGCTCGCAGGCGAAGGCATTCCGCCCGACACGCATCGCATCGACTTCAAAAGCCTCCCGCGCATTCCATCGCAACACGCCGTGATCAGCGATGTGATGGCGCAGAATGGCAACCGCGTGAACCAGCACAACTACCTCGTGTATCACGACGGCCGCTACTGGGCCATGTGGAGTGATGGACCCGGCGGATCGAACGGCTATGGCAAGGTGCCGCATCACGATCTAGCCGATCAGCACGTCTCCTTTGCCACCAGCGCGGACGGTTTGAAGTGGAGCGCCATCGGTGACATCTGCGGCGCACCGGATGCGGGCTACGGCTGGATCGCCCGCGGTTTCTGGGTGCGCGAGGGAAAACTGCTCGCGCTGGCCAGCCGCTACAAGGCACCCGGTTACGCTGGCGAAGGACTCTCGCTGCACGCGTTCGAAGTCGTTCCCGGCGGCAAGCCTGCATGGAAGCATCTGGGCCTGCTGGCGGACAACTCCATGAACAACTTCCCGCCGAAGAAACTTCCGAGTGGCGACTGGCTGATGACGCGCCGTGATCAAAACCAGGCGGTACACTTCATGCGCGGTGGTGTGAAGGCTTTTGACGAGTGGACCAGCGTGCCCGTGGTCAGCTACAAGAAGGAAGGCCTCGCCGCCGAGGAGCCCTACTGGTGGTCGCTGCCGGACGGTCATCTCGCTGCGCTCTTCCGCGACAACAACCGTTCCGGCTTCCTCTACCGCGCCTTTTCCACTGACGAAGGACGCACCTGGACCAAGCCCGTGCAGACCAACTTCCCCGACGCCACCTCCAAGTTCAGCGGCGTGCGCCTGCAGGACGGACGCTACGTCCTCGTCTCCAATTCCAACCCCAAGGCCCGCGATCCGCTCACGCTCGCCCTCAGCAACGACGGCCTCGTGTTTCATTCGCTCGGCTACCTCGTCGGCGGTCGTCACATCGACTACCCCCATGTCATCGAGCACGACGGCTTCATCCTCGTCGCCTTCGCCACGGCCAAACAGACGGTCGAGGTGCTGAAAATCCGCATCGCCGACCTGTAGCTTCGTCTAGCAATCGAAGCCTCATCCCTGCCTGTATGGTTCAACGTTTTCAATCCATCCCCATCGGCATCCTGCTGTTCGGAACAAGCGCACTTGCGCAGGAACTCTCCGCACAGATGGATCGTGCCTGGGAAGTGACGTGGCGCCGTTTTTACCTCCCATCGGTCCAGACCTTCGGCGATTACCTCAGCAGCTACGAGAAGGGCAAGGAACAAGCCCATTTGCCGACGGCGGATGAGGTGAAGCGGCAATACCCCAATCCCTGCGGCTACAGCACCGGCATGGAGGATGGAGCGATCCTCGGTGGGGCGATGCTGAGTGTGCTGTGCGATCGATTTGCAGTGACGAAGGACGAATCGTTGCGAGAAAAGTCGGTGAACGTCTTCGCCGGACTCCGGCGCTGCGTCACCGTGCATGGCGTGAAGGGTTTCGTGGCGCGGAATGTGTGCCCAGAGGACGGCACGAGCACTTACATCAATTCGTCGCGCGATCAGGTGACGCACTTCGTTCACGGGCTGTGGCAGTATTTTCACAGCCCGCTTCCCGATGAAGCCACGAAGCAGCAAACTAAAAGCGCCACGAAACCAAGAGCAATAATGC
>DAORHS010000569.1:0-3743 GCA_035438165.1 Prosthecobacter sp. | reverse complement strand
TCAAGCAGGGCGCCAGCGGCGTCGATATGGGCCGCAACATCTTCCAGAGCGACGCTCCGGTTTCGATGATGCAGGCCGTGCAGGGCGTCGTCCACGGCGGCCTGAATGCCAACAAGGCCTTCGAACTCTACAACGACCTCAAGAAGAAAGAGCTGCGCAAGAAGTAAGTCATCTCCAAGGAGAGGGATCATCTTGATCCCTCTTCTTTTTTCCCGCCTCGCCCACCGTGTCCAAACCGGGGATCAAGATGATCCCCCTCCGCAGCAATCCCTCGTCTCATGAACACGCCGTTGTTCTTGAACCGTCTGGCCGACGTGGAGAAATCCGCCAACCGCCTCCCGCATTGGGAGCAGCCCGGAAGATGTTACTTCATCACCTTCCGTATGTCGGACTCCATCCCCGCCGACCTGCGACGTGAATGGACCGAGGAGCGCGATCAGTGGCTCGCAGCGCATCCCAAACCTCACTCGCTCGAAGAAACGGAGGAGTATCAACAGCGCTTCACCGCCCGCATCGAACGCTGGCTTGATGCCGGACATGGTTCGTGCGTTTTACGTCAACATGCCTGTCGCGACATCGTGGCGGACGCACTGCGTCACTTCGACGATCAACGCTATCACCTCCACGCCTGGGTGCTGATGCCCAATCACGTTCACGTGCTCGTGTCCCTTCGCGAAGGTGAAGAACTCCGCAAAATCTTGTCGAGCTGGAAAAGCTACACCTCGAACCGCTTGAACGAGTGGCTCGGCCTTCACGGCCCCTTCTGGCAGGAAGACTACTTCGACCGCCTCCTGCGCGATGCCGATCACTTTGTGCGCTGTGTGCGCTACATCCGCCGCAATCCCATCAAAGCCCGCCTTCAACCCGACGCCTACACCCACTTCGAAGACGATCTCGCCCGTCGCTGGGCAGGAGAGGGATCATCCTGATCCCTCAGCCCAAACCGGGGATCAAGATGGTCCCCCTCCTTCAAATTCGCTTTCACCGTCGCGCAAACCGGTGCTAAGAGCCCTCTTCCCCAATGAAACACCCCGTCTCCTTCCTGCGCAGCGTCGCGCTGTTTGAAGCCGTCTCCTTCCTGCTCCTGCTCTTCGTCGCCATGCCGCTGAAGTATGGCCTGGGCATGCCCATGGCGGTCAAAATCGTCGGCTCGGTGCATGGCGGACTGTTTGTGCTGTTCTGCTTTGCGCTCTGGCGCGTGCTCATGACCACGAACTGGCCCTTCAGCCGTGCGGTGCTCGTGTTCATCGCCTCGCTGCTGCCGTTTGTGCCTTTCTTCATCGACCGCCGCATGCGTGCCTGGGCGGCGAAATCCAAGCAGACTCCGGCGTGAAGAAAGTCGTCATCCATTCCGACGGCGGCTGCCACGGCAACCCCGGCCCCGGCGGCTGGGCCGTCGTGCTGGCGTATGGCAGGCACATCCGCGAACTCAAGGGCGGCGTCCCCGCCACCACGAACAACCGCATGGAGCTGCAGGCCGCCATCGAGGCCCTGCGCATCCTCAAAGAGCCGTGTGAGATCGACTTCCACACCGACTCGCAGTACGTCCGCCAGGGCATCAGCCAGTGGATCGCCGGATGGAAACGCAACGGCTGGCGCACGAGCAACAAACAGCCCGTCAAAAACGCCGACCTCTGGCGCGAACTCGACGCCGCCACCGCCCACCACAAGATCCACTGGCACTGGGTCAAAGGCCACGCCGGCCACACCGACAACGAACGCTGCGACGAACTCGCCAACGAAGCCATCGCCGCCGTCAAAGCCAGCCACACGCCGCAGCAGTTGAAGGCGCTGCTGGAGGATTTCAAAGCCTTGTCCGATGCCCAGCCCGCCTAGCTTCCAGCGTCGCTTTGAATGGAAGGGCGCAAGTCTGCGAAGAATCTCGCTTCCTGCATTTTTCAAAAATCAGGGAACCCAAGCGGACTGCGTTCATGGAGGATCTGGGGGGAGATCTGGAACAGGAGAAAACAGAGGAAACAAAGTTCAAATCCCTTCATCCTTCGTGGCTCACTGAGCAAAGAGGATCTCCCAAAAGTGACCTCTTTTTCGCGATGTTGCCCTCTAGCAGCCTGTCGGACTTTGCCAGGGCGCGAAGCGGATGCTAAAAGCAGCGCATGGCCGCCCGCTTTGTGAACATCGACCGCGACACCCCCATGCTCATGCCGCCGGACATGCGCGACTGGGTGTCAGAGAGCCACCTCGTGCACTTCATCCTCGACGCCGTCAGCCTGCTCGACTTGAGCGCCGCGCACGTCAACCATCGCGGCACCGGTGACGCGCAATACCCGCCTGCCACCCTGCTCGCGCTGCTGATTTACAGCTACGCCACCGGCACCTTCAGCAGCCGCCAGATCGAGCGCAGCACCTATGAGAGCGTGCCCGTGCGCTACCTCTGCGCGGGCACCCATCCCGACCACGACTCCATCTGCACCTTCCGCGTGCAAAACGGCGAACTGCTCGCCAAAAACTTCCACCAGGTCCTCGAGCTCGCCGCACGCGCCAAGGTGCTCAAAGTCGGCAACATCACCCTCGCGGCAGACGGCACCAAGATCCTCGCCAACGCCAGCAAACACAGTGCCGTGAGCCATGGACATACCGTCGAGCAGATGCGTCTGCTGGAGGAGGAGATCGCCGCGTTGCTGGCCCGTGCCGCCGATGCCGACAGCGCCCCGTTGCGCGACGGCCTGAGCATCCCCGCGAAGATTGAGCGCAGGCAGGACCGCCTGGAGAAGCTCAAAGCCGCCGCAGCCGTCATGCGCGAGCGGGCCAAGGAACGTCACGCCCAGGAGCAGGCCGAGTATTTGAAGAAGATGCAGGAGCGCAGCGAGAAGGAGCGCCAAAGCGGACGCAAGCCACGCGGCAAAGCCCCCAAGCCGCCGCAGGAAGGTCCCAAAGACAGCGACCAGTTCAACTTCACCGACCCCGGGAGCCGCATCATGAAAAGCGGCAGCGGGCAGCACTTTGAGCAGGCCTACAACGCCCAGGCCGGCGTCGAGGTGGACAGCCGGCTCATCATCGCCGGGCAGGTCGTCGATGCGCCCAACGACAAGCAAGAACTCCGACCTACCCTTGGCACCCTGGACCCGGTGATTGAAAGCGTCAGCCAGGTGCTCATCGACAGCGGCTTTTACAGCGAAGCCGCCGTCAAAGCCGTGGAAAGCAGCAGCAACGGAGCACTCGCCGGAGTGCAGGTGCTCGCCGCCACCGAGCGGCACAAGCACGCACGGCGCATCGCCGATCTGGAGATCAGGGCCGAGCCAGCGGAACTGCCGGAGGACGCCCCGTTCATCGAGCAGATGAGGCGGCGGCTGCAAACCCGCGAAGGGCGCCAGGCCTACGACTTGCGCAAAAGCACCATCGAACCGGTCTTCGGCATCATCAAAGAAGCGCTGGGTTTTAGAAGGTTCAGTTTGCGAGGGCTGAGCAAAGTGAATCTGGAATGGAAGCTGGTGAGCCTGAGCTACAACCTCAAGCGGCTCTTCCACCTGGGCGCTGAGTTGCAAAGCGCCTGAAAACCGCGATGGGAAGGTCAAAAAGCGGCCTGCAGCGAGCCTGAAGTCAAAAAACAAAGGCCCGAATCCGATTTGAGCGACATCCATGACGGAGAGCAAAGCTTGAACATCCGCCACCACCACCGCCCGCCACACTGGCGAAGCCTCTCGCTTTGATTTAAGTCCGACAGGCTGCTAGGATCGGGGCGCAGGAGGGACAGGCCCTGAAAAGGTCGTTTATTTTTGTCCGGC
>DAORHS010000568.1:0-3747 GCA_035438165.1 Prosthecobacter sp. | reverse complement strand
AGTCGGTGAAGCGCGCGCCTTTCGGCAATGCTCCGCCGTTGTACTTGCCGCAGAGCACACCGCCGCCGAGCGGGGAGTAGGGCAGGAGGCTGACGTTTTCCTTGCGGCACGCCTGCGCGAGCTCGCTCTCGCAACGGCGGTTGATGAGGGAGAAATTGTTCTGAACCGAGGCCATGCGGGCGAGGCCGTGCTTCTCCGCCTCCCAGAGGTTCTTCATGACGCCCCAGCAGGTTTCGTTGCTGCCGCCCCAGGCGCGGATCTTGCCCTGCTCGATGAGCATGGTCAAAGCGGTGAGCGTTTCCTCCTGCTCCATGCCGTGGTCGGGCCAATGCGTCTGGTAGAGGTCGATGTAATCGGTTTGCAGGCGGCGCAGGCTGTCCTCGCAGGCCTGGAAGATCTGGCGCCGGTCCAGCGCGGTGAAGCCGCCGCGGATCGGCGGGCGGAACCAGCCGTGGCCGGGGCCGGTGACCTTGCTGGCAAGGATGATCTCGCCCCGTGTGCGGCCTTTGAGCCATTTGCCGACGATCTGCTCGGTGACGCCAAAGAGTTCGGCACTCGGTGGCACGGGATACATCTCGGCGGTGTCGAAGAAGTCGATCCCGGCGTCGATGGCGCGGTCCATGATGGCAAAGGACGCTTTTTCATCGGCCTGCAGGCCGAAGGTCATGGTTCCCATGCAGATGTCGGTGACGACGATGCCGGAGCGGCCGAGGCGGTTACGTTTCATAAGACGCGGATGCTAGAGCATCACCGTGCACGGGCAAATGGGAATGCACGGTACACCTGCCACCGTTACGATTGATTTTGGTATCGTCGTTTTGTCATCGGCCGGAGCGGCCCGAGCTTTTGTGAAATAGAGCGTCTCGTGGCGTCCGCTTCCGAACCGTGAGGCCGATGATCCCAAACTGGCGCTGCCGCCGCGATGGATCACTCGATCTCGACACACAGGTCGTCGCCCGAGATGACGACAGGGTAGCAGCGCACGTCTTCGCACGCCACGGTCGTCTGCTCCTTGCCGGTGCAGAGTTCGAACATCGCGCCATGCCACGGGCAGGTCACGCAGTCGTCGTCCACCATGCCCTCGGAAAGCGGGCCGCCTTCATGCGGACAGGTGTCGTCGATGGCGTGGAATTTTCCTTCCCTGTTAAATACGGCGATGCGCCGCCCGGCAACGTCGAAGGCGCGCGCCCTCCCGGATGGAATGTCAGTGATCGTGGTGATGCGATGGAGTTCCATGAGCGGTTCTGGTTGATGGCCTGTCTGTCGCAAAAAGGCAGATGTTGAATCTCTGCCGGGTGGCAGATCGTGCCCAATCAACGTCGTTTTACGGCGCCGCGCCCTTGAATCCAGGGGGCGCGCCCGGACGTTCGCCCGCCTCGCGATCGAGCACGAGAAGACTGGCTGCATCGTCGCCCGCAAGTTTCAAGCGGTCGAGCATGTCGCGGACGCTTTTCTCCTCCTGCATCTGCTCATTGAGAAACCAGAGCAAAAGGTTTTTAGAGGCATGATCCCGCACCTTCTCGGCGACCTCGTAAAGGTCATTGATCTGCGCGGTGACTTCCTCCTCCTGCTTCAGGCTGTGGGTGAAAACATCCTGCGGCGATTTGAAGTCATGCCTGGGCTTCGCGATGGGTTCCAGGTCCACGTTCGCATCGCGGTCCACGAGGTATTGGTAAAACTTCAGGGCATGCACCGTCTCCTCCCGGCTCTGGGTGGACATCCACCGGGCAAACCCGGCATACGGTGTCTGCTCAAACCACGCCGCCATCGCGAGGTAGGAGTAGGAGGCCGCCATTTCATTGTTGATCTGCTCATTGAGGAGCTTGGTGAGTTTTGGAGAGAGGTTCATGATTCGCGTGTGTTAGTCTGTCATTCGAACTTTCAGCGCCTGGAAACGCGTGAACGGTTGTAGAGGCGGGCGTAAAGATGGATTCCTATCCTTCATGGCGGGAGCAGTGCTCCGCCGGGCGCTCCGATTACCGGCGGCATCTTTTCTTCTGCAAGCTTCTCTGAGGGGGAGGGCGTTTCGGTTTCCGGCTCCTTTACGCGCACCTTTGGAATGATCATGACGGGCCAGGCCGCGTGCTTGATGATTCCCTGCGTGACCGAACCGACGATCAAATTGTACAGCGCGCCATGCCCATGGGATCCCATGACGATGAGATCGGGATTCAGCGCCGGCAGATGAGCCAGCAAAGTTTCCACGATGGCCCCATTGAACAGCCTCGTGGAGACCTCGGCGTACCGTTCTTTCATCGAGCCTTCAAGGGCCTGGAGTTGCGCAAGCCGGGCATCTGTATATTCACCATCGGAGGCGGCAACTGCCGCGTAGTCCACAACAACCGGCATCGGCGGGACGACGTGGACGAGAATGATCTCCCCATCAATTTTTTGGGCGAGTTCGAGAGCATGATCCGCCACCTTTGGGGTGACGTTTGAAAAATCAACGAGTGCAACAATCGTCTTCATGGCATTCAGGGGCAGGATGGTTGTCCGGGTTGCGACTGCCACCTGTTGATACGCATCCTGATGCCCGTACGGTTGGCACATTTTCCAGCCACCTTCGAAGCCTGGTCTGAACAAGTCAGGAAATGCCGTCAAAGACCGGGCACCGTCATGCTCTCGTCGCGGTTTCATCCGGCGCACACATGCGGGCGGGATCGAGCACTCCGTTTAGTTTGGATTCGTTGATGTCTATTTCGTCGAGCCGACGCATCGTTGGCGATCTTGAAAAGGCAGGCGCCGATTGTTTTGAGCAGGCCGCTGACTTTCACGAGTGAATCCTTCGTCTCGTGGAAGTCAAAAGCAGGCGGGCGGTCAATTTCCGCCGCACTTCGTGAGAATGCTCTCGATTTCCTCCCTGGTCATTCCCAGCTTCTTCTGGAGGAGCGTCAGGACTTCATCTTCTTTGCCTTCCTGATAGAAGAGGCCGTCATCCGTCAACTGGCGGAACTTCTGCTTCAGCCTGCTCTTCGTTTCGTTCCAGTTCCTTGCCCATGGGAATCTGGCTGCCAGGGCATCCCCTGCGGCGTGCGCCTGCTCATGGCTGAGGCCGGCATTCCACGATGGCGGATCGCTTGCGGGAAATGATTCAATCATCGCTTCATCCAATCGCTCCTGATCGGTCAAAGTGTCATCTTCAGGGGGAATGGGTCTTTCGGGTTCCATTTGCATGATGGATGTGCGGTTGTTGCGGAGACCGCGAATCACCTTGTCTCGTACCTCATAGAACGCCTCACACTGCGCCAAGGCTCATTCAATTTGCGAATACTCGAGATGAATGCGCCGATTGAACCGAAAAAAACGCCGGAGGTCAAGTTGGTGTTCCCGCCCGTCCACGCAGAAAATCATTCGTCATTCGTCATTCGTCATTCATCATTGCCCCATGGCCCAGGCAATCATGAATCCCGAGGAGGTCCGGCGCTTTGCGGCGGAGCTGAAACGTTTCAACACGGAGATGCAGCAGCGCTCGGCGTCGCTGCAGTCGCGCTTTGCCGCGCTGGGGGAGACCTGGCAGGATGCGGAGCATGAAAAATTTGCCGGCGAGTTCACCACGACCATGAAGGCCATCAAGCGCTTCATGGAGATGTCCGAGCAGCACACCCCCTTCCTGCTGCGCAAGGCCCAGCGCATCGAGGAGTACCTCAGCCAACGTTGAACATCGAACATTGAACAACGAACTTTGAAATGGCTGACCAAGCCCGCATCTCCAATCTCGACGCCATCGAGGCCTTTCGTTCGGCGCTG
>DAORHS010000567.1:0-3750 GCA_035438165.1 Prosthecobacter sp. | reverse complement strand
GTGGGCCACAGTGCGCAGCAGACCACCTACGGTGACGTGACGGGAGACTGGAACGTGGACGGCACCTATGCCGTGCTGTTTCAGGTGGATGCGACCCTGGCTGCGGCCCCCGAACCCACCCGGATGCTGCTGCTGGGCCTGGGGACGTTCGGGCTGCTCCTGCGCAGGCGTCGGCTCCGTATGAACGGGCGGGTGAGTTTGAAGCCGCCTGCTGGCTGAGAAAGGGCAGGAGGCTCAGGCTTCCAGGGCCGCCGAGCGTTGCAGCCAGGCTGCGGTGAGTTTGTGAACGAGGGTGTCGATCTGGTTGAGTTCCTTGGCGTGAACGTGCAGAAGCGGGACGCCTGTGGCCTGCAGGACGTCGGTGACAAGCTTGCGGTCACGCGTCCGGCGGTTGAGTTTGTCGGGGCTGTCATCGTCATCGTTGAACTCGATGGCCAGCATGGGCAGCCAGTCCTCCTTCCGGTAGATGAAGAAGTCGATGTGACGCTGGCAAATTTTCTGAAAGCCGGAGAGTGTCTCGTCGTGGAGGAAGTCGGCCAGCCGCGGCTTGCACTGGATGTGGCAGCGGCGGTGGGAGAGGTTTTCCAAGCAGGCCAGGAAGAGCGATTCCGAGCGGGTCAGAAGGGGTTGCGAGATGGGCCGGACGGGGGTGCCTGGAGCCTGGAGCGTGGACTGCATGCGGAGACATCTATGGAAATTATAAAGCGGTGCAACTGCCGAAAGATTTAAAGGGGGGAAGCCAATCCACTCGCCTCTAAATGTGTTCTATTGAACATGCTTAGACTTGAGGCATGCTGATGAGTCCTTTTATGATTCTCTCATTTCCCAGTTCCACCTCTACCCCGCTCGTGGACTGGCTGTTTCTCGATCTGAACAGCTACTTTGCCAGTGTGGAGCAGCAGTTGCACCCGGAGCTGCGAGGCAAACCGGTGGCCGTGGTGCCGGTGATGACGGATTCGACATGCGCCATCGCGGCGAGCCATGAGGCGAAGAAGTTTGGCATCAAGACGGGGACAAACATCGGCGAGGCAAGGCGTCTCTGCCCGGAACTCGAACTGGTCGAAGCCAGCCACGATGTGTATGTGGAGTTTCATCATGAGATCCTCAAGGAAATCGACCGGCATTTTCCTGTGCATGTGATCTGTTCCATTGATGAAATGGCCTGCAAGCTGGACACGCCGCGCCGACCGCTACAGGCAGCGGTGGATCTGGCAAAACGCATCAAGCGTGGCCTGCGCGAACGCATGGGCGAGTGCATCACCTGCTCCATCGGCCTGGCACCGAATCGCTTTCTGGCGAAGGTGGCTTCCGACATGCAGAAGCCGGACGGCTTGGTGACGCTGCTGTCGGAAGAACTGCCGGGGAGGCTGCTGGAGCTGGAATTGCGCGATCTGTGCGGCATCGGCCGCCGCATGGAACCACGGCTGCATGCCTGCGGCATCCGCACGATGTCAGACTTGTGGCAGGCGGAGCGTGAGACGCTGCACCGTGCCTGGGGTGGCGTGTGTGGAGATCGTTTCTGGCATGCACTGCACGGTGGAGCCTCGGAGGATGATCCACCGGCACAGCATCGCACGCTGGGGCACAGCCATGTGCTGGCCCCGGAATTGCGCACGCCGCCGCAGGCAGGCGTCGTGGCGCGGCGTTTGTTGCTCAAGGCGGCCAGCCGGCTGCGCCGCATGCACTACCGCGCCACCCATTTGCACCTGAGCGTGCGGACAGAGGAAGGACCGCGCTGCGAGGCCCAGGCGAAGTTTGATGCTGCGTGCGACAGCATCGTACTGGTGCGTGTGCTGACGGATCTGTGGCAGCAGGTGATGAAACAGGCACGCTGGCAGCGGTTGAAAAAAGTTTCTGTGACATTGATGGGCTTGGAAGCGGAATCCCAGCCGCAGCAGCTCGAACTCTTCGCCTCTGCAACCGAGGCGGCCTCACGCGAGCGGCGCGAGACACTGAGCCGCACACTGGACCAGATCAATCAGAAGCGCGGTCGTGACTCGGTGGTGATCGGCTTCACGCCGAACACGGTTCGCACGTTTTCAGGCACTAAGATCGCCTTCACACGCATCCCGGACCGTGAGGAGTTCAAGGAGTGAGCGGGTCATGTGCGGCCTTGCGGCTGAGAATCGAGATCGCTCAGCTTGCTGAAAACAGATTCCGGCGCCGGGTGATGACCAGAGCGCCCAAGGCGGCCGTGAAAACGAGGAAAGCGGACCCGGGCTCCGGCACCGGGCAGGCACTGTTCACGGAGATCAGAAAGTAGGGATCGCTGGCCTTTTGCAGGCAGCCCGTCCCGTTGTCGATGTCTGCGGCCAGCGTGAACCCTGAAATCTGTGCGCCGGGACCCACCAGAGCATCAAGGCTCAGCAGCCAGGTGTCCACCTTGTAGGCCGGATCATGTCCTGAAATCAGTGTCATGGCGTTGTCCGCCAAGATGTCCGACGCCGTGAAGTCGCCGAGCAGGGAGCCACCGGCACCATAGATGGAGATGGTGGGTGAAACCTTGCCCGTGTTGAAGCCTGAACTCAGCGAGGTCAGATCGAAATCTCCCAAGGTCGCGGAAAGCCCGTTGCTGGAGACCAGCTGGTCGAAGCAGATGTTCAAGCCGGTGGAGGTGGCTTGGAAACCTTTGGAGGTGCTGCCGTCGTAGAGGCCGATGCCAAAATCAGTCAGCACTCCGCGGGCGTTCAAATACCGGACACCGATGCCGCCTTGGAACTCAAAATTCAGATTGGGGTTGGCCCCCGCCGAAGTGCCGCCCGCCAGTGTCACGGGAGTGAGGTTCTGCAAAGCGGTGATGGTGTAGTTTTGCCCGGCCGGCACATAGGGCTGGGGAAGTTCGGTGGTCGCGGTCACGCCAAGCGAGGGAGGCGAAGCAAGAAGCAACATGAAGGAGACTTGGAATAAACCCAGCAGGCGACCGCCGGAAAGTGCCTTGGCCAAGGAGGCTGGAGGCAGGCTGGCAACGGGTGTCGTTTTCATATTTGTTATTTTTAACATTGGCAATACTCAGTTGAGAGAAGCCGAGGGCATACGAGCCGCACGCCATAAATTATGATTCATTAGATTCTCTGTAAAGAGATTCATCTATGAAAATTATCTCAAATGTGCTAAATATTTGATTGGGTTGTGCGACAAGGTCGAAAACTTGCGAATCGCTTACGATAATGGACTCAAAAATGACAATTTAGACAATCATCTTACTTTTGGCTGATGGGGAGGGCCCAAAGTGCCCGTTCGTGGGAACGCCGGTGGAGAGAGGAGGCTTGATTTTGTCTGCTTCTCCAGGGCTGCAGAGGGGCCTGCTGAATTCCAGTGCCTGCCAGTTCGGCTACGCGAAGCGCACCGCTGATGCCCCGGATTCCACCGCAGGTTCCCTGGCGACTAAAACCGCCAGGTCACCGAGAGGCGGAACATGCGCGGCTCAATGGGATGCACATGGACATCGGTCACGGGGGTGCCCTCACTGGCGAGCTGGGATTCGTAGAGGTAGGCGATGTCGTTGTCGCTGCGGTTGATCAGATTCAAACAGTCGAGGGCGATTTCCCAACGGTCGCGGCGGTAGCCGAGCCTGGCGTTCACTTGGAACGACTCGCGGGCGGTGGTGTCGGCGGTTTCGTTGAGCGGGCGCGGCGCGAAGTAGCGTCCACGCAGCGAGCCAAAGAAACCCTGCTGTCCGCCAAGCGTGATACCGGCGTTGAGGGTGTAAGGAATCGCGTTCGGAATCTCCTGGCTCGGCGGGTCTTCCGT
>DAORHS010000566.1:0-3762 GCA_035438165.1 Prosthecobacter sp. | reverse complement strand
GACGATCTTGCCGGCGACCTTCTCGAGCTCGCCGCGCACGTTCGAGATGCCCATGTAGCGGACGGTGAGCGAGGCGTGGGTGTGGGCAGGGTCGATGTCCCAGGTGGTGGCCTGGGCGAGGACGTCGCCGTAATGGTCGAAGATGCCGGAGATCATCCAGTCGTACTTCGAGGTGTCGGTGTAGGTGCAGCTGACGATGTACACGTGGTTCTCACAGGCGCGTGCTTTGGCGAGGAGGGGGTTGCAGCCCCAGACGGGCCAGGCGATGACCTCCGCGCCTTTGATGGTGAGGGCGCGGGCGACTTCGGGGAAGAAACCGTCGTAGCAGACCATCATGCCGACCTTGCCGAAGCGGGTGTCGAAAACGGGGTAGTCGTGACCGGGTGTGATACCGGCCTCGATCTCGCCGCGCGGCAGGGTGACTTTGCGATACTTGCCGACGAGGCGGCCGTCGGGACCGAGGAGGGCGGCGGTGTTGTAGAGCGTTTTGCCTTCACGTTCGACGAGGCCGGCGACGATGTAGAGACCGTGCTTTTTGGCGAGTTCGCCGAAGTACTCGGTACTGGGGCCCGGAACGGACTCAGCGCATTCCTCCATCTTTTTGCCGGTGCCGTAGTAAGTGAGCGTTTCGCCGAGGACGACGAAGTCCGCCTTCTGCTTGGCGGCATCGGCGATGAGCGGTGCGTACTGCGGCGGTTTGTCAGAGGGATTCTTGCCGTCTTTTGGCTGCAAATGAATCGTGGCGAGGCGCACCTTGCGCGGCGCGGGCGCGGCCACGGTGGTGAGTGAAACGTCGCTCCATTCCGCCCGCGCGTTGGCGGCCCATTGCAGGTAGAGCTCGATCTTGGCCTGCTTCGCATTCGTCGGTGCGCGGAGGACGCTTTCACAATGCGTCCACTGGTTGGCTTCGCTGTCGGGCATGTGCGGATACTCGGGTTCGGCGCGTGGGACGGTGCCTTTGGCGTAGCCTTGCTTCGAAGGATTCTCCCAGGTGACGGGCTTGCCGTTTTCATCCTGCCAGATGACGCGTGCATAGACGCTGCGGCGCTCGACCGGCATGGCGCTGGCTTTCTTCCACGCGCTGAACTGGTAATGCTTGCCTCCTTCGACCGGCAGCGTGCGCGTCCAGCAGCCGATCCAGTGCTCGCCCCTGCCCGTTTCGAGGATGAGAGCGGCTTTGCCGTCGTGGCCGCCGGTCTTGCTGACATCGGCGTCCGGTTTTGCCTCGTCACGCGGCGACCACACAGACCAGCCGTCGGTGAAGTAAGCCTGCGAGACGGTGGCGAGAAGGCAGAGTAGGAAGGTGAGCGGCTTCATGCGCACCTAAACGAAGCATGGAGCCGCAGTCTTGTTTCAAGCCGGAGGCTTGAGAGAGAATCGAGTCAATCTCACTTCTCATCCAGCCCGCGGCGGATGCGATATTTGATCGCAAGCTGATGGGCCGGTGTCGTCGGGAAGGCGAGGGCGCGGATGCGCTCGATCTGAAGCAGGGCGCTGCTCTGGATGGCGTGATAGTAGCCGCCGTTGTGCGCGATGTTGAGCAGGCGGTTGAGGTAATCGAGCTGGAGATTCTGGCGCATGGCGCTGACGGGCTTCGCGGGATCATCGCCGGTGAAGATGGCGGTGGTGAGAGTGTCCAGCACCTCGTCGCAGGTGACCTCGTTGGCATACAGGGCGCTGTCCATGATGCGGCGGAGTGTGTGGGAATGCAGGAGGTGATCAAGCAGGCCGCGCTGGATGGAGGAGACGCGATCATGGAGCTTCGGATCCTCGCCCTCGTCGCGATGATCAAAGCCGCGGCGCTGCAACTGAATATGCGTGTAGAGTTCCGGCGGCGCGGAAAGCGCGTCGGGGGCGAAGGCGTATTTCGCCAGCACGGCGAGGGCCTGGCGCTGCCTTGCGGCCTCGACAGGTTTGAAGGGCGGGATGTCCGGTGCCTGACCCTGGACGGCGCGTTCTACATAGACGCCTCCGACGTAACGTGACACGGAGTTGAGCGAGCCGCTGGCTTCCTTCGTCAACGACGCAAAAGCTTGCGCAATCTCCTGCCAGCTTTTGCCGGGATCGGACACGTCCTTGAGGATGTTGCCAATCTCGGTGTTGATGAGGGCGCAGCGCTGATCGGCGTAGCCGATGGAGTCGCTGCTCATGTCATAGAGCATCGCACGCGGGTCGATGGCCTTGCCGGACATGCGCATGTCATCGGCGTCGTTGGCAAAGGCGAGTTCCGGCTTGTGTGACTGGCCGGCGATCTCGTCGAGGCGCTTCTGTTCTCCGACTGGATCTTCGAGGGCTTCGCTGTAGCCGTAGTTGATGACCCAGTGGTCATAGGGGCCGGGTTTGGTCGTGAAGTACTGGCCCTGCTTCACGCCTTTTGGCGCGATGTTGACCGGCGGATAATCCATGACGGAGCCAGTGAGGCCGGTCTTCTCGGTGATCTCGGCCTTGTGGATGTCGGCGAGGCTGTGAAGCTGGCTGGAGCGGAAATTGTGGTTCAAACCGAGCGTGTGACCAACCTCGTGCAGGCAGAGGTAGTAGAGCGATTCTTTGATGAGGCGGTCCACCTCGATGCGGTCACTTTTTTGCAGACGCAGCATGGTCTGGCCGAACATGAGCCCCTGACGTGCGGAGCCGCAGGCCTCGCAGGCATGCGGATTGAATTGAGTGGAGTTCGCGGGGGATTCCTCCGCCGTTCCAAGATCGGCGAAGAGCTTCTTGGTCAGCAGGCGCTTCGTGACGAAGCTGTACTCCAGCATGATGTCCGCGCCGAGGATTTCGCCGGTGCGTGGATTGGCGAAGCTGGGGCCGTAGCCGCCAAAGGGCGGGCTCACGCTGCTGGTCCAGCGCAGGACATTGTGCTCGATGTCACCGGCGTCCCACTTCGCGTCATCGGGCTGCTGTTTGACGACGACGGCATCTTTGAAGCCGGCGGTTTCGAAGGCCTCGTTCCATTTGAGCACGGCCGTGCGGATGGTGTCACGAAACTCGACGGGCGTGGTGTTTTCGATCCAGAAGACGATCGGCTCCACGGGCTCGCTGAGCTTCGTACCGGGCTTCTGCTTCACCAGACGCCAGCGATGGATGACATCGCGAAACGGCGCCGGATCGACGCTGGTCATGTCGGTGATCTGATGGGTGAAGTAACCGATGCGCGGGTCGTCCATGCGCGGTTTGTAGTCACTCTCCGGCATGGCGATGAGCGTGTGCTGCATTTTCACGCTGATGTAGCGCGGGTTGGCCACGTCGGCTTCGGACTGCCACGAGGGCGTGGGATTTTCATAAACGTACTCGACGGTGATGGCGGTGTTCTTCGGATAGCCATGGATGTGCAGCCACTTCGACTTGGATTCGGAGAGCTTCCCGAGCACCGCCCTGTCGCCGCCGCTGTTGCCAAACTTCACCTGGGCGAGGTTCTCGCGCATGAACAGGTTCACGGCAGGAATCACGTAGCCTTCGGCGTCTTCGGCGAGGATGCCCTCGCTGGCGAGAATCGCGTGGCTGATGTTGGCGTTCTCAGCGCGGGCGAGCGGGCTCTGCGGGTCGAAATAGAGCTTGGTGTTCTGCTCGACGAGTTCGATGCGGTCAAAGACGCGATGAAACTTGAAGACGAGCGAGTCGCCGTAGCGGCCGCGGTTGTGCCCGGCTCCCACGGGACCATCGACGCTGTGATTGAAGTAGATGAACTCGGGGCCGATCTGGTTCTTGGCGACGTAGATCCAAAGCCCGCCCTTTTCTGGGTCAAAATACGTGCGGAACAGGCCT
>DAORHS010000565.1:0-3766 GCA_035438165.1 Prosthecobacter sp. | reverse complement strand
TCGTCGAAAGCGCCGAGGAACGTCAAAAGCTGCTCCAACAGCTCGCCGAGCAAAAAAGCTACTGCTTCGACCTCGAAACGACCGGCCTCGATCCACGCGACACGCAGATCGTCGGCATCGCCTTCTCGTGGAAAGCACATGAAGGCTGGTTCGTGCACTTCCCGCGCGACAAAGCCGCCGCGAAGGCCGTGCTCGAAGAATTCCGCGACGTGCTCATGCGCGACGGTATCGAGAAGATCGGCCACAACCTCAAGTTCGACCTCAGCGTGCTCCTCGCGCACGGCGTCGAGGTGCGCGGGCCGTTTTTCGACACCATGCTCGCGCACTCATTGATCGACCCCGATCAGCGTCACGGCATGGACTACCTCTCGGAGACGTATTTGCACTACACGCCCGTGCCGATCACCAGCCTCATCGGCACCGAGAAGGACGATCTCTTCAGCCAGGCCACCATGGCCGATGTCGCCGCGCAGGACGCACGGAAGGTCGCCGACTACGCCGCCGAGGATGCCGATGTCACCTGGCAGCTCGCCGCGAAGATGCGCTCCGAATTGAAGGAGCAGCAGTACGTCTTCGAATCCATCGAGTCGCCTTTGCTGCCGGTGCTCACGAAGATGGAAAACTTCGGCGTGAAGATCGACGTGCAGGCTTTGCGCGAATACGGCATCGAACTCGAAAAGAAGGCGCAGGAATTGCAGAAACGCATTCAGGACAACGCCGGCGGCCCTTTCAACCTCAACAGTCCCAAACAGCTCGGCGAAGTGCTCTTCGAGCGGCTCAAACTCCTCGAAAAACCCAAGAAGACCGCCACCGGCCAGTATCAGACCAACGAGCAGGTGCTGCAGTCACTCATGGGCCTGCATCCCATCATTCAGGACATCCTCGACTACCGCGAGGTCACGAAACTCAACAGCACCTACGTCGAAGCGCTGCCGCATGCCGTTTCCAAAGTCACCGGACGCATCCACACCACCTTCCACCAGCTCATGGCCGCCACCGGCCGCATGGCCAGCAGCAATCCGAACCTGCAAAACATTCCCATTCGCAGCGATCTCGGCCGTGAGATTAGAAAGGCCTTCGTCCCCGGCTTTGACGGCTGGGTTTTGATGAGCGCCGACTACTCGCAGATCGAACTCCGCGTCATGGCCGCCCTCAGCGGCGACAAGGCCATGATCGAAGCCTTCGCCCAAGGTTTGGACATTCACCAAGCCACCGCCGCGCGTGTCTATGGCGTCGAACTCGACGGCGTGCTGCCCGAGATGCGCCGCACCGCCAAGATGGTCAACTTCGGCATCATCTACGGCATCTCCGCCTTCGGCCTGAGCCAGCGTCTCGGTATTCCGCGCGGCGAGGCCGCCTCGATCATCGAAAACTACTTCCAGCAGTTCCCCGGCATCAAACGCTTCATGGATCAGATCGTCGCCGACGCGAAAAAACACGGCTACGTCGAAACCCTCACCAAGCGCCGCCGCAGCATCCGCGACATCACCAGCGCCAACGCCACCGTCCGCGGCCAGGCCGAACGCGTCGCCATGAACACCCCCATCCAGGGCACCGCCGCCGACATGATCAAGCTCGCCATGATCCACGTCGCCAACGCCTTGAAGCAAGCCGGCCTGCAAACCCGCATGCTGCTCCAAGTCCACGATGAACTCCTCTTCGAAATGCCCGAGAGCGAAGTCGATCAGGCGCGTGCGATCATTCTCGATGCGATGAAGAACGCGCTGCCACTCGAAGGTGTACCGGTGGAGGTCGAAGCCGGAACTGGATTGAACTGGCTCCAGGCACATTAGCGCTATCAGCCATGTTTAACCGTTCCAATGAACTTCAAGTCAATGGCACGCGAGCTGAAATTCGTGCCTATGCCTCAGAATTGACGCGGGCAATGCATGACACTTGCTTATCGCTTTTTCCTGAACTCACACGCCTTGGACAACATGTCTCAATTGTTACGCATTTGATGAACTTTCCAACAAGCTGTGGCTACCGCATAATCGAACTGTTGGAATCCGAGAATAATGAAAACGTCGATCAACTTGCAGGTATAGCCCGCAGTCTTTTTGAATGCTGGGTGACATTCGAATATCTGAAAGAGGAAAAATTCATTCACCTTGAGAAGCGTGTCATCGAAATGATCTCTCGAGACGAACTCGATCTTATCGAGGCATCAATGAGCAAGATGTACCCAAATACAACAATACCTCCGGTCGCTCAGGCGACGCTCGATAGGCTGCAAGCACTCAACCCACCCAAACATCTCAATGTTCGGGCACTCGCCAAAAGAGCAAATGTCGAGGATGAATACCTCAACTATTACAAGCTGTTCTGCAAATATGTGCATCCAAGCCTGTACTTTATGATTGGGGATCAAAGGGTCGTTTATTCTGACATAATTGTTCGTCTGATAGCCAAACGCGCCACCATGTATCTCGAGTGTTTCGCAAATCAGTTTGTGGCTTTTGGCAACACAGTCCTGCAGCGTCCAAAACCCTGAACCTGATCGTGCAAATGCCTGCAAATTATCAAGCAGTTATTTAAACGGTTATTCCCAGCTCTTCGGATCAAACGCTTCGCGCAGGCCGTCGCCGAGAAAGTTGAGGGCGAGGAGGCTGGCGGATCAGAACATCTGCTTCGCCTCACCGATGCGCTTGCGCCAGTAGTAGGGGCGGCGCTTGGCGTGGGCGATGGCGAGAATCACGACCTTCTCCCGCCAGATCATGTAGGCGATGTAGTACTCGCTGAACCGGGGTTTGAGATTTGCCCGGCGGGTGGGTGGGCGGCGGAGGTTGAACAGCAGCGGGTTCTCGCAGATCTGCTGGCGATACCGGCGGTAGTGTTCATCAAACGAATGAGCCAGTTCAACATCCACGCTGAGGTAGTGCTCGAACGCTGCTTCCAATTCGTCTTCCGCCGCCGGATGGATATTCCACGGGGTCATGCGGTGCGGCGTTGAATCCCGTGTCTGGCAAACACGGCGTCCACGCGGCGCTCAGACTCTTCGGCGGTGAGCAACTGGACGGTGCCGTCTTCGATCTCCTGCACCCGGCGGTCGATCTCCGCATCCCACTCGGCCTCGACCGAAGCCTCATTCTCGTCAGGAGATGGCATCACGTATTCATTTTGAAGGTCGCGAAGCAGCGTTTCGACATCCGAGGGATCGAGTTCTCGGATCTCTTGTTTGATGCGTTCAACAGTGGCTGTCATGCGGTGACTCTACCTTGAGAGGCTGGATTTGTCGAGAGGCTGAAGACCGGTACGAATGACGAACCAAGTCCCAATGCCCGGACTTCGAGCTTCGTCATTCATTCGGCATTCCACATTCGGGTTTCGTCATTCCATCTTCCGCTACTCCTCGCTCTTCGGATCAAACGCGTCGCGCAGTCCGTCGCCGAGGAAGTTGAGGGCGAGGAGGCTGGCGGACATGAGGAGGGCGGGAAACACGAGGAGCCACCACTTGCTTTCGAGCGGGTTGATGACCTGCGCGCCGTCTTTGAGCAGCGAACCCCAGCTGGCGGCGGGGTCTTCGATGCCGAGACCGAGGAAGCTGAGGAAGGATTCGTCGAGGATGACGGCGGGAATCGTCAGCGTGAGGTAGGTGAGAATGATGGTGCTCAGGTTGGGCAGCAAATGGCGGCGCAGCACACCCCAGCTCCCCTGCCCCATCGCCTTCGACGCGGTGACGAAGGTCATTTCCCGCAGCACAAGCACCTGACCGCGCACGATGCGCGCCATGGTGAGCCATTCGACTGCGCCGATGGCCATGAAA
>DAORHS010000564.1:0-3773 GCA_035438165.1 Prosthecobacter sp. | reverse complement strand
CATGGTGCCCCACCGGCGATCCAGTCCTTGATCCACGCGAGCTGCTCCGCGTAAAGCTTGTCCGCCTCCTTCGGCGGCATCGGTTCCCAGTCGTCTTCATGCTGGCGGGTCGAGGCGAGGTAGAGCGGGCTTTCTTCCGGCTTGCCGGGCACAATCGACTTCACCTCGCTCTCGCCTCCCTTCGCCGCGCTCTCCAGCGTACGCATGTCGTAGCCGCCTTTGATCTTCTTCTCGTCGTTGCCATGACAGGCGAGGCATTTTTCCTGAAACAACGGCCACACGCGACGAACAAACAACGCCTCCGCATCCTCGGCGTGGAGCGAGGAGACGGCCAGAAGGGTCAGGAATGCGGCTTTGCCGGTCATACGGGAATAACGAAGCGGATGAAGGTTCATTTCTTTCCCGTCAGGTCGGCCGGTAGTGCCAGAAAAGTCACTGCTTCTTCAAGTGCTTCGCGAAAAACGCGTCGCAGGCCGCCACGCAGGTGTCGAAGGAGGCCTGCTTGCCCAGGAATGCATGTGGAGCGTTCGGGATGCTGGTGAAGCCGGTGGGGATGCCGAGTTTCTCCAAGTCGGCCCGCGTCTCGTTCGCGTGCGTGCTGGGGGCATCGAGTTCGCCGGCCATGAAGAGCAGCGGCGGATCGGCCTTGTCCAAATGATGGCGCGGCGAAGCCAGCGCGTAGGTCTGCGGGATCTTGGCCTGCGAATCGCCGAGGAAGGTGCGGTAGAAGGGATCGTCGGCCTTGCCGCTGAGTTCGCCGATGCGGGTGCTTTCCAGGTCGCTCTGTGCACCCATTGCCACACAGGCCTGAACGGCACTCGATTGATCCGCGTTGCCGCCGTCCCCTTCGAGTTCCTTCACGCCGCCACTCGTCGCCAACAGTGCGGCGAGGTGTCCGCCTGCGGAAAGGCCGGTCACGCCGATGGCATCGCTCCGGATGCTATACTTTGCCGCATTCGTTCGCAAGAAACGCACCGCAGCTTTGCAGTCCTGGATCGCGGCGGGGAATTTCGCCTCACCGCTCAAACGATAGCTGATCGTGACCGTGACATAACCCTTCGCGGCCAAAGCCTGCGCCAAGTTCGCCATTGAGGAGCGGTCGCCCTTGAACCATCCGCCGCCGTGGATGCACACGATGGCGGGCAGCGGCTGCGTCGCCGTCTTCGACCGCCAAAGATCGAGCTGCATCTCCCGTTCGCCGTAACTGGAATAAACGAGCCCCGGATGCGCTTCGAAAGCGGCGGTGACTTCCGGCGCGAGCTTCGTGGGCGCGGACTTTGGTTGTTGTGCGAATGAAACTGTGGTGAAGAGGAGAGGAAGGAGGAATTTCATTCGGGTTTGCCGTGTTGGTAGATGGTTTGAAGTTCGGCAGCACTCAGAACGCCGCTGTAGATCGCAAATTCATCAATCGCGCCGTTGAGATTGCGGATGGGGAAGGGGTGGCCTTCGGTGGGGAGACCCCAGTTGCCGATCTCGCAGGGGCCGAAGGTGATGTCGCGGCCGGGCACGTGGAGTTGGGAGATTTCGCGGTCCACTTCGCGGCCGTCGAAGTACTGGATGACCTCGCCGCTCTGACTGTCGTAGGTGACGGCGAGGTGGTGCCAGCGGCCGAGGCTGTCGGAAGTGAAGACGGGCTGGCTGAAGTGCATCTGGTTGAATTTGCCGGCTTTGAGCTGGCCATCAGGCCGGTAGGCGATGCTGAACATGAGGCTGCCGTCCTCGTAGATCTGCCAGTGCGGTTCGCCGTTTTCATAACCGTCGGTGAGGAGCAGGGAGTTGTACTTTTTGTCCACGGAATCAACCTTCACCCAGCAGGCGAGCGTGAGGGCGTGGTAGGTGCCGTCGAGGTTCAGGCGCACGCGATCACCCGGGCGTTTGAACTCAAGCGCCTCCTTCTCCGGCCAGCGGCCCTGTGTCCAGCGCGCACCGACGGCACCACCGGCACGATTCGGACGACGCGGCTCGGTGAAGTTGTTCACGAGGCGGTCCCAGCGGTCATTCTCCCAGTGCTTGAAGGTGTAGTAGGCGATGAGGCGCGGATCATTGCGCATTTCCTGCGACCATTGTTGCCATTCGGCAAATCGTTGCGCCTCGCGCTGCTTCACGAGGCTCTGCAATTCACCGACGGGAAGGAAATCGACCGCGGTGCTGCCCAAGGTCATGCCTTGCTTCAAACTCGCGGGCGCCTGGTCCGTGTGCGCGATGACCTCGCCCTCGAACACATGCACGGCGCTGGTTTGATCCTGCACATTGAGCGCGAACTCGGTGCCGAGGTCCTCCAGCTTCATGCCGGGGGCGTGCATGAGGAATCCTTTCGCGGCGGGCGGCACATGCACGCGCACGCGACCACTGACGCAACGCGCCTCCCACGCGGAGATGATCTCGATCTCGGCGTTGCCCTCGATCAAGGCCGTCGCGCCGCTGAAAAACTCGATCTGCGCGAGACCCTTCGCGAGCTTGAGCGTGCTCGGTGTGAGCGTGTCGCCGCTGCGCCTTGCATCCAGAGCGAACTCGGCATCGAGCGTCTGGCTGAGCATGGCGACGCCGTTGGAGGTGGCCTCGATCGTTGGTGTCTCACGCGGCCAGAAGACAATCGCGAGCGCGATGACCGCAGCGGCGGCGAGAACGGGAATGAATTTTCTCCACCGCAGAGATGGAATGGCCGCAGAGATTAGATTTGGAAGACGACCCGTGCCGATCTGCGGCTGTTGAAGCAGACGTGCGTGTTGATCGGCGAGTTCGAGGTAGAGCCGACGCGCCTGCCAGTCGCCGCGCAGGAGTTCTTCGAGCTGTGCGTGCTGCTCCGGCGTGATCTCGCCGTCGAGTTGGGCGTGAATGAGGGATTCGAGGTTCATGCGAGGCCCTCCGATTGAAGCTGATGGCTGACGCATTCGTGGAGACGCTGGCGCAAGAGTTCCAGATTCCGGAACAGTGTGCGGCGGCTCATGTCGAAGCGCTGCATCATGTCCTCGGCGCTCTCACGCAGCGCGTAGCGGCGGGTGACGAGTTCCTTGTCCTGCGGTGTGAGTTTGCCGAGGCAGCCGTCGAGCAGTCGCAGCCGCTCATCGAGCTGCGGTTCGATGTGCGTGCGCTCATTCGCCAGCAGGTCCATCACATCCTCGCTGAACAGCAGCGGCGAGCGCGCCGACTTCTCGCGATGCTTCTGCACCTGGAGATACGCGAAACGATACGCCCACGGCAGGAAGGGCCGCGTGGCATCATACTGGTCGAACTTCCGGAACAGTGCGACGCTCGTCTCCTGCAGGATGTCCCGCGCATCCGCCTCGCAGGGCACGAGGCTGAAGATGTAGCGGAAAAGCGCCGCCTGATGCTGGGTGAGCAGCAGGATGAGGTTCTCGGTGCTGGAGGCTTGGTCTGGCATGCCGCAGTGTATTCCTGGCGAGGGCCGGTGCAGTGCCAAAAAACTCAAGGTGAGCCCAAAGTCGCGTCGCGGATCGTCTTCTCGGCCTGCGTGAGTTTTTCCACGATGTCGGGATGCTGCGCGGAGACGTCCGTCTTTTCGCCCACGTCGGTTTGAAGATCGAAGAGCATCGGTTTCGGCAGCAGATGCAGCTTCCAGCGGCCTTCGCGCATGGATTCGAGACGGCGCGCCTTGTAGCCGTAGAGGGAGAACAGCGTGCGGCGTGGCGACCTCGCGTCCGCTTTGCCAAGGATGAGATCGAGCTGGTCGAAGCCGTCGAGATTCACAGGCGCAGGCGTTTCAACGAGGCGTGCGAAGGTCGGCAGCAGATCGAGCGTGCTCACGAACGCAT
>DAORHS010000563.1:0-3784 GCA_035438165.1 Prosthecobacter sp. | reverse complement strand
TACTTCATGGCCACGATGCCCGACAAGGGGGAGGAATATGAAACGACGCAGTTCTACGGTCTCGCCGCGAACGAGCACGGCATCTTTGCCATCTACTCCTACCGCTCCGCCCAGCAGTTTCACAAGTTCTGGGCGGCAGGCTCAGGCCGCGACTACGCGCTCGGCGCCATGCAGGCCGCGTATGACAAGGGCAAGACCGCCGAGGAGATCGCCCGGATCGGGCTCGAAGCCGCCGCCGAATTCGACAGCGCCACGAGCGGTCCTTTTGAAATCCACAACGTGCCGCTGCTCTCCGCCGCGAAACCAAAAGCCAGGCGCAAGAAGTAGCCCGCCCGTTCCATTCCTTTCCATCTTCCAACCATGAAGCGCCTCCTCCTTACCCTCGTTGCAGCCAGCGCCGCCCTTGCCGACGGCCCCAAGGACAATCAAATCGCCGATGTGCGGCCGATCCCGCCTCCCGGCGTCGCCGTTCCTGACGCGGACCGTGCGCGCCTCACGGATGGATTGAAGAAACTGCGCACCGCCATCGACGAGGCCGCCAAAGCGCAGGCCAAGAACCCACAGCTCGCCGATCTGCTGCCCGACATCGAGATTTATCACAAGGCCGTCGATTGGGCGCTGCGCTACAATGAGGTTCACAAGCTGGGCGAACTCAAAAGCGCCGACGAAATCATCGCCGAAGGCCTGCAACGCGCCGAAGCCTTCAAGACCGGCCAGGCTCCGTGGACGAAGCAAAAGGGGCTCGTCGTGCGTGCTTATCGCTCAAAGATCGATGGTTCCGTTCAGCCTTACGGCATGGTGATTCCGGAAAGCTACGTGGGCGCACCTTCCCGCATGGACATCTGGTGCCACGGACGTGGTGAAACACTCAGCGAACTCTCCTTTCTCGATCAACGTCGGAAGCAGCAGGGCCAGATCGCACCCAAGGGAGCGCTCGTACTGCATCCCTATGGCCGCTACTGCTGCGCGAACAAGTTTGCCGGTGAGATTGATCTCATCGAAGCGATCGATCACGCGAACAAGTTTTACGCCATCGACGAAGACCGCGTGATCGTGCGCGGCTTCAGCATGGGCGGCGCGGCGGCGTGGCAGTTCGCGGTGAACTATGCGGACAAGTGGTGCGCGGCGAATCCAGGCGCGGGTTTCTCCGAGACGCCGGAATTCCTCGGCGGCTTCCAGAACGAGGACGTGAGCGGCTCGCCATGGTACCAGCAGAAGCTCTGGCGCTGGTACAATGCGACCGACAACGCCCTGAACCTCGAGAACTGCCCCACCGTGGCCTACAGCGGCGAGATCGACAAACAGAAGCAGGCCGCCGACATGATGGAGAAAGCGCTGCGCGGCGAGAACGTCGATCTGCTGCACATCATCGGTCCGCAGACCGCGCACAAGATTCATCCCGACTCGCTGATCGAGATCGAACGCCGCCTGGCTGACATCGCCGCCATGGGCCGCAACCGTGCGCCGAAGGAGGTGCACCTCTCCTGCTGGTTCCTGCGCTACAACCGCATGTTCTGGGTCACGGTCGATGCGCTCGAACAGCACTGGGAGCGCGGCCGCATTCATGCGCGCATCACCGGCTCCTCGGAGGTGACGATCAAGCTGCAAAACATCAGCGCCTTCACGCTCGACATGCCCGGCGGCCACTGCCCGCTGTCGCTGCTCTACAAACCGACCGTCATCATCGACGGCCAGACCCTCGAAGTCACACGGCCAAAACTCGACCGCTCCTGGCGCGCACACTTTCACATGACCAACGGCAAGTGGTCGCAGACGCTCGACAACGAAGGAGACGGCAAGCTGGTGAAGAAACACGGTCTGCAAGGGCCGGTCGATGACGCGTTCATGGACAAATTCGTGTTTGTGAAGCCCACGAAGGCCGGTTGGAACGAAAAGGTGGACGCCTGGGCGAAGACCGAGCTGGAGCGAGCGCAGTTTGAATGGCGACGCCAGTTCCGCGGCGATGCGCCGGTCAAAGATGATGCCGCCATCAGCGATGCCGACATCGCCGCCAACAACCTCGTCCTCTGGGGCGATCCGCAGAGCAATGCGATCCTCGCCAAGATCGCCGACAAGCTGCCCATCCAGTGGTCAAAGGACAAACTCGTCGCCAACGGCAAGACCTACGACGCCACCACTCACGCGCCGGTCCTGATCTACCCCAATCCGCTCAACCCGACGAAGTATGTCGTGATCAACAGCAGCTTCACCTACCGCGAGTACGATTACCTCAACAATGCCCGGCAGGTGGCCAAGCTGCCAGACTGGGCGGTTGTTGATTTGAGCAAACCCGTGAACAGCCAGGCTCCCGGCGGCATCAGCGACGCCGGATTCTTCGGCGAAAGCTGGGAATGGAAACCTGCGCCCGCCAAGAAGTGAGCCATGAAGCACGCGCTGCCCGCCCTCGCCCTGCTGCTGCTCACGCAATGCGCCGGTGCTCAAACGACCAAAGTGGAAACGGCGTTCACGAACAGCCTGGAGATGCCGTTTGTGCGGGTGACGGGCATCAACGCGCTCGTCTGCCGGTATGAGACGCGGGTGAAGGACTACCAGCCCTTCGCCACCGCAACGAATGCCGAATGGAAGCAGCCCGAGTTTCCGCAAACGCCCGACCATCCTGCGATCAATGTGAGCTGGCAGGAGGCGAAGGCGTTCTGCGAGTGGCTGGGCAAAAAAGAAGGGCGCGTCTATCGACTGCTCACGGATGTGGAATGGAGCACACTGGCGGGATTGAAAGAGAATCCGGCCGTTGCACCTAGCGAGCAGCCCGTGAGCACCGGCGTTCATCACTGGGGCACCGCACCGCTCTCGAACAGCGTCGGCAATTTTTGCGATGAGGCCTTCGGCCGAAAGTACGGCAAGAACTACGACGCGAAGTGGCTGGAGATCGACGACAAGCACCCGGACACCGCCCCCGTGGGCAGCTATCCGGCGGATGCGAACGGCCTGTTCGACTTCGCCGGCAATGTTTGGGAATGGGTCGATGGCTGGTATGATCCGCCCAAGAACACGCTGCGGATCGTGCGCGGCGGCGCCTTTCGCACGGGCAGTGAGAAACGTCTGCTGGCGTCCTTCCGCGGCCCGGATCCCTACAACGTGCATCTCGACAGCGTTGGCTTTCGGATTGTGTGCGAGCAGTAGATTCGACTGGCAGTCGAATCCGAGCGTCCCCGAGGGCTTCGATTGTCAATCGAAGCTACGCCATCAGCGGCGGATGCATCTCGATCGGCGGGATGCGGGTGCAGACCCGGCGACCGTCGGGCGTGGTGCCGAAGAAAGATCCTGTGGCCGTGCTCTCCGTCTTGATGACGTGGTACGAGTTGTAGCTGAAGGTTTCGCCCGGCGAGAGATTCGGAAACTGGCCCACCACGCCGTCGCCCTCGACCACCATCGTGTCGCCATCGGTGTCCCGCACGATCCATTTGCGGCCAAAGATGCGCACCGTGTCCTCCGAAGCGTTGTGGATCGAAAGATGATACACAAACGGGTGCGGCCGGTCCGGTGGAGCAGGCCGTGTCGGATCGTAGGCGATGCTGTCCACCGTGACCGTGAGTCCAGGCAGCGGATCAAAATTCATGGGTGGAAGTCTAGTTCATGCGTCGGGTGCCACAAGCCGGGGTTTGCAAAAAGCAGCATGACCCATACCATCGCCCCACGCCACCATGCCCCCTCCTCCCGTCGTTCTCACCATTGCAGGCTCCGATTCCTCCTGCGGCGCCGGTGTTCAGGCGGATTTGAAGACGATTTCAGCCCTCGGCGGCTACGCCCTGAACGCACTGACGAG
>DAORHS010000562.1:0-3795 GCA_035438165.1 Prosthecobacter sp. | reverse complement strand
ATCAGGGGGTGTACATCAATCACTCGAACCTGGAGCCGGGGAAGATGATCCCGTGGCTGACGAATGAGCGGCTGGCGAAGGCGGATCAGCGCAAGCAGCTGGATCTGATGCAGGCGCTGAACGCGGAGCATCTGGCGTCGCGTGGTGGCGCGGATGTGGCGCTGAACGGTCGCATTCAGGCGATGGAGACAGCCTTCCGCATGCAGAGCGCGGCGACGGATGCCTTTGATGTGAACCTGGAGCCGGAGAAGGTGCGGGAAATGTATGGCAAGAGCCATTTCTCCAACGGCTGCCTCATGGCGCGGCGGCTGGTGGAGCGCGGGGTGCGCTTTGTGCAGCTCTACTATGGCAACGGGCAGCCGTGGGATTCGCACTCGAATCACGATGCGACGACGCGGAAACTGGCGGCGGACATTGACCGGCCCATCGCGGCGCTGATCGGCGATCTGAAACAACGCGGCATGCTGGACGACACGCTGATCGTGTGGGGCGGTGAATTCGGCCGCACGCCGGTGAGCGAGAACGGCAATGGGCGCGATCACAATCCGCACGGCTTCTCGATGTTCTTCGCGGGCGGCGGGGCGCAGGGCGGCACGGCCTATGGCGAGAGCGATGAGTTCGGATTCAAGGCGGCGGTGGACAAAATGCACGTGCACGACATCCACGCGACGATCCTGCACCTGCTGGGCATGGATCACGAGAAGCTGACGTATCGTTATGCGGGACGGGATTACCGGCTCACCGATGTTCACGGACGCGTGCCGCGTGCGATTGTGGGCTGAGGATTAAGCCCGCGTCTTGTCGGTCTTGAAGCGGCCCCAGAACGATTTCTTGTTCGGCAGCGCCCGACGAATCTCCACCGTGGGCGTTTTCTTCGTCACGGCGGCAGGCGGTGAACTCTGGGTCTTGCCCGGTTCCTGCTGCACCGGCGGTGCCGGAGCGGGCGGAGCATCGGTGGCGGGCCCGTAGAGTTCCCGAGTTTTCTGGTGCAGCATCTCGGCCTCCGCGGCGCGCTGCATGGCATCGCGGATGTTGGAGGGAACATCGCTTTGCTCGAGCGGCGGCAGGAGGGGATTCGGCCCCTGCGCCCAGGTGCCAAGCGCAGGCAGCAGGGAGTTGGTCTCGGTCTGGTTCTTCACCTTGTGCAGGCCGATCACGCGGAGCGAACTGCCGAAGAGGTAGAAGATGGTGCTTTCGTCGAGCCCTTCGACCATGCTGCCGCCGCGTTGGAGAATGGGGGTGCCGCGCAGGATGATTTCATCTTCGGTGATGAAGGCCTCCTGGCAGAGCGCCTTGGCGGGCTCGTTGAAGTTCATCTCAAGGAACACCTTGCCGCGGGCGCGGGCCTTGAGCGGCTTGCCGTCCGCCGAGTACTTGAAGACCTGAATGGAGTCGGCGGCGATCTTGAGGTAAGGCGGGAACTCCAACTGCTGCGGGGAGATGCTCTTCGCCTCCATGAAGCTCATGCTGAGCAGGAAGCTCAGATCCGTGGGGGACTTCACGAGCATCACATCTTTCTGGCCGGTCTGGCTCTTGTCGGCGGTGGACCCTGTGTTTACGCCTGCGCAACCGGCGCACAGCAGAGCGGTCGCAAACAAAGCGACCGCGCGGCCTGCCTGGGACTGTGGTTGATTGGTCATCAGCAGGCCTTAGATACACTCAAAGGCGATTTTGCTCATCTTGAATTTATTATAATGGCCTGTCGGTGAGCTGTTTGGCCGGGCAGCGACGCTTGTAGCTGGCAAAAGTCAGGGCGTGCGGGTGGTCGGGATCGGCGGGAAAGGCCTCAGCGGAGACCCTTTCCCACTCCCCGGATGCGACGGGCGGGAAGGGGACGCCTTTCCCGAGATGCGAGGCCACATGGGTCAGAATCAGCCGGTCTGCCTGGGGCATGGCGGCAGCGTAGGCCCCGCCACCTCCGCAGACAAACAGCTCTCGGGCACCGCCGTCAGTGGCGATCTGCAAAGCTTCGGTGACGCTCGAAACGGCCCTGCCCACGGGCGGGGTGCATGTCTTGTCCCGCGTCAGAACCAGCGGGTGGTGATCGCCGAACCAGCCGAGCATCTCCTCATACGTAGTCCGCCCGATGAGCAGCCACTGGCCGCGGGTGATGCGGCGGAAGTGCTCCTGATCGCGCGGCAGTTTCCAAGGCACGCCTCTGCCGGTGGAAATGAAGCCATCCGCGGAAATGGCGGCGATCAGCGTGAGCAAGGGGCGGGAACTCACTCAATAAATCGCGGATTCGCCCTCGCGCAGCAGGCGCACGCGATGCTCGATCTGGCGTTGAATGGCGGCTTTGACAAGGCGTTCGGCCGGCTCGTGGAGCGGTTCGCCTCCGAGTGGAAAGGTGTCATGATTCATGGGCACCATGGAGTGTGCGCCCATCATTTCGAAAGCTTCCAGCGCTTCCTCGGGATTCATGTGGACCTGGCGTCCGCTGGGGGCGTCGTAGGCGCCGATGGGCATGAGGGCGAGGTCGATGCTGGCGCGTTTTCCGATCTCCTGAAAGCCGTCGAACATGGCGCTGTCGCCGCAGTGAAAAAGGCAGCGCTCGGGGGATTTGATCAAGAAACCGCCGAACTGCCGGTGAGTGTCGTGAATCATGCGCGCGCCCCAGTGGCGTGCGGGAGTGAGGGTGATGCGCAGGTCTTGAAACGTGGCGCTCTGCCAGGTCTTGAGTTCCACGATGCGGCCGAAGCCGCAGTTTTTGACCACTTTACCAACGCCTTCCGGGACGATGATAGGCTGCGCGGCTGCCAGTTTGCGCAGGCTTGGCAGATGCAGGTGGTCGTAATGCGCATGCGTCACCAGCACGAGGTCGATCGGGGGCAGGTCATGCGCCCAGACACTGGGGTGGCGCACGCGTTTCACCGGGCCGTGCCACAGCGCCCAGTTGGGGTCGATGGCGATGTTGACGCCGCCCACCTGGGCAAAAAAACCCGCATGTCCGAGCCAGGTTGCGGCGATCTCGCCGGAAGTGGCGACCGGCAGGTGGCCGAAGTCCTGGCCGGGCTGTCGGGGGGAGAAGAGAGTCGGTATGAGCACCTCATTGAGGAACTGCATGTTGCGCTTGCGCCAGCCTTCGGTGGGCAGCAGGCCGATGCGATTTCCCTCGGTCTGCGCTCTTTTGAGGAGGCCGCGCTTTTTTGGCGGGCTGGTGAATCCAGCCCCGCCGGATGAGGAGGCGGGATCGAAGAGCATGACTGGCTGCTTAACTCTGGTGAAGCTTAGAGACCAATGCGTTCAAACTCAAGGTTTAAGTGCGCTCGTCCCGGAAAATACGGCTTTGGCGTAGCGAGGGGTCAGGCCTTTTTGACCGTCCCCAGCGCGGTGACCCACTTGCCTTTCGTGACGACCTTCGTGACGATGAAACCGGCGCGTTTTCCGGCTGCGAGGCAGTCCCTGGCCTGGGAGTTGAGAATACCGGAGAGCATCAAAACGCCGCCGGGGGCGACGGAGCGGAGAATCTGCGGAAAAGCGGCCTCCAGCACATCATGGAAGATGTTCGCCGCCACGATGTCCCAGGTCTGTTTCGGCTGCCATTTGAGTACGTCGATCTGCGAAAAGCGTACCTTCGGCGTGTCATTGCGCGCGGCATTTTCCTTCGAGATTTTCACGGCGGCAGGATCGTAGTCACAGCCCCAGACACGACTGGCGCCAAGCTTGGAGGCGGCGATGGCCAGGATGCCGCTGCCGCAGCCGAGATCGGCCATGCTCCACTTTTTGCCGGTGGCCCGCAAGGGGCCGGCGGCATCCACGAGCAGGCGCAGCACGGTCGCCGTGGTGGCATGATGT
>DAORHS010000561.1:0-3801 GCA_035438165.1 Prosthecobacter sp. | reverse complement strand
CTGGCGCTTCCTTTATGAGCGCTGCACGCCGTTTGGCCATCCGGGTGCGGAGATGCGCGCGCTTTCGGCCATTGATCTGGCGTTGTGGGACATTCTCGGCCAGGCCTGCAAGCAACCGGTGTATCGCCTGCTCGGCGGGCCGGTGCGTGAGGCGATCCCGGTCTATAACACGAGCGGCGGACCGAGCTATGGCGCCGTGGCGGGCACGAGCGATGCGCCGCGTCATCCGGGCTGGCCGGGCTACGGAGACATCGGCAGCAAAGGCCCCCTGCAGGACAACTGGGCCTCGCATTTCGCAGCGGGCGATCTCGCGGAGGAACTGCTCGCCGAAGGCATCACCGCGATGAAGCTGTGGCCGTTTGACCGTGCCGCGCATCGAAATGGCGGCCTGCACATCTCATGGACCGATGTCGAGGAGGCGATGAAGCCGCTGCGCGAGATTCGCCAGCGTGTGGGCATGAAAATGGACATCGCCATCGAGGGACATGCCTTCTTCCAATTGCCCGCTGCTCTGCGCATCGCGGAGGCGCTGCGTGAAATCAAACCGCTGTGGCTTGAAGATGTCTTGCGTGTCGATAACGCCGCCACGCTGGCCGATTTCCGTCGTCGCTCCGGCCTGCCCATCGCGGCGAGCGAGATGCTGCTCGGCCGCAAAGAATACCTGAGCGTGCTGCAAGCGCAGGCCTGCGACTACTGCATGGTCGATCCCACCTGGAACGGCGGCATCAGCGAGACGCGCCGCGTCATCGACATGGCGCAGACCTTCAACGTGCCAGCGACGATTCACGACTGCACCGGCCCGCTCACGCTGTTCAGCGGCCTGCATCTCGCCGCTTCATCGGCCAATGTCGTGTTTCAGGAGACGGTGCGTGCTCATATTCGCTCGTTCTACGACAAGCTGGTCGATACACTGCCGGTGATCACGAACGGCAAGGCGCAGTTGCCTACGGGAACGGGCTTGGGGACGAAACTGAAGGATGAGTTGTTCCGCGAAGGCGTGAATGGGTGGCGGAAAAGCGTGGCGAAGTAGCGGAGTGCTGCGGGCGCGGAGGCCCGCTCCTTGCGTTCGCTTCATTGCACAGAGCTGAGACACGACGTAGTCTCGTCACCGTCGCCCCAATGACAAAACTCTAATTATGGCTACTGACTCGATCCACAAAAGCCTCCCAGTTTACAGCTATGACGGATTGCCGACCGAGGATGAGTTTGAACGGCGTGATTTTGCCAAACGCGTTGCAAATACGATCTTGGATCAGCCGCTTGGCCCTTGCATGGTCGTTTCGATTGTGGGGCCGTGGGGCAGCGGGAAAACCACTGTTCTGGAGTATGTGAAGGCGGAAATCGCTTCGCGAACCAAAGCGGAAAAAACATGCTTCGTAGCCCCATTCAACCCGTGGCGTTTTGCCGGTGAAGACTTGCTCCTGTATCAGTTGTTTGAATCCTTGGTGACAGCCATCGATCCAAATCTGGAAATTCTGACCGAGTGGCAGCAGCTGCGCGAAAAGGTTTCGAAAGTGAGTGCCACGATGACCAAAACAATATCCGCCGTTGCTGATTTCAAGTATCCAGGAAGTGGGGGTATTTTGAGTGGGGTTCTTTCTGCAATTCTTCCCGGCGAATTCAAAGCCAAGCTGGAGGATATTCGAATCCAGACAGCCGATCACCTCGCACGAGCAAAACTTCGAGTGGTAGTTCTCTTGGATGATGTGGATCGGTTAGAGGTTGACGACCTCCTGCTGTTGCTTAGATCGGTCAAGCTGACCGCAGATCTTCCGAACACCACGTTTGTGATCGCAATGGATGAGGAACATGTTAGTCGAGTGATTGGACAAAGAATTGACCGGTCTCAAAAAACCGGTCGAGCTTATATCGAAAAAATTATTAACGTAAGGATTGGGCTTCCTGCAATTCCAGATCATGTCCTCTCGGACTACACCCTCGGTCTTGTCGATGGTGTCATCAAAAGGGAAGAAGGGTTCCTGACATCGAACGATGTGTCACGTGTGCGCGCAATTTTTCTCAAACTTCATGCTCCTTTTGTGCGCACCCCTCGCACAGCCAAAGCTATTCAAAACGCGTGCAGCTTTGCACTGGGATTGCTGCCAAAAGAGGTAAATGCCGGGGATGTTTTTTTGCTTGAGGCGACGCGCCTGCTTCACCCACTTCTCCACGAAACGATCAAGGATGTCGTTCCTTTGTTCAAGGTTGGAAGCTTGGAAAGAATGCTGGAGAGGCACGACTATAAATCGGATGAAGCGGAAAAGCGGCGGAAGAATGGTTGGGAACGTCTCCTGAAAAGTTTCAAGCATATCGACAGCCAATTGGAGGACTGCCGGCGAGCGCTGAAACTTTGGTTTCCACAACTTGATGACAATGTGTCGAGTGAACTTAATTTGGAGGCTTGGGCGTCAGCCAAACGTATTTGCTCGCCTGATTATTTTTGGCGTTATTTTTCAGGAGCGGTCCAAAAAAATGATGTTCGTGATGAAATCGTTTCTCTCTGGGTGTCTTCGGCTTTGGCAGATAATTCCGAAATTGTAGGCACCTTGGTTGAGCATTTGAAGAAGTCTTATGGCCGGGCTTTTTTGGCAAAAATGGAAACGGCATGCGCCTCGAAAGATACAAATTACGAGAAGGTCCTGTTTGCCCTTTGCAAAGCTTCAGGCCAGCTTGAAACCACTGATGCAGACAACCTTAGGGGCAGTATACGCTAACGAGCTTCGCAGGTTTTTGCACGGATTTTTAGCATTTGCCGCCCCGCGCGCGAGTTGGAAGATTTGGGCGTTCGCCTGCTCCAATCAACCGGCGATTTGGAATGGAGTTTTGAATGGACCGACAACGTTCCTTCCGAAACCATTAACACCAGCACTCACAAACAGGATGGCGGAAAACAGAACATTTCAAAAATCGATCGTGAGTTAGCACTGCAAAGTTTGGCCGCTTATGAGAGCGGCAAAGTGCCCGATAGTAATAAAATGATCTGTAATATGGTTTGGGCAATCAGCAGGAACGCCCATTGCAAAGGTTTCAAAGGCAAGATTCAGAAACTGGTTAAAATGCTGCCATCATTTGGTCTGCATCTCGCTGCTTCAGGATGCGCTTTCAGTCCGAGCCAACAGTCTTCGGAGACTTGTTGGCGCTGGGAAAGGCAAACTTCCCTCGAACGTGTTAAATCTGTTGTTGATTTGTCCGTTTTGAAAACTGCTTTAAATCGATCCCTACGAGGTAAAAGACAGTCGTTAAAGACTGGCAACGACAGCCGATATCAAACCCTTGAAGAAGTCGGATTCGAATGTTTGAAGGAGATTGTGGCAATATCAGCCAAGAAGTGAGCGTCCGTGACCGAAGACCCGCGCTCCGTCAAAGCTTCGATTTCATCCACGAATAAAAGCTCGCGCCGATTTGGGCGTAGCCGACGGGGTTGGGATGGACACCGTTGTTGTTGGGGTAGCCATCGACGGGGTCGAGGTTGAGTTCGGTGGGGACGAGGTGGATGCCCTCTTGCTCGCGGTTGGAGAGGCGCTTGAGCATGAGCTGGACGATGCGGTGCTGGATGCGTTTCCAGCCCCAGCGCGGGTATTTGTCCTTGTAGTTGGCGGTGAAGCCTTCCTGGCGGGCGTTTGGCGGTGTGGTGAGGCCGACGGCGAGGATGGCTCGGGGCGCGGCCTTGTGGAAGGCGGCGATGAGTTTGTCGGCGTTGTCGAGCACCTCGTTGATCTTGGCGTCGGGCTTGTTGGGATCGGCTCCGAAGCAGTCGTTGATGCCGAGGAGGAAGGTGACGACATCGGGCGGCTGGTTATC
>DAORHS010000560.1:0-3809 GCA_035438165.1 Prosthecobacter sp. | reverse complement strand
CCAGGGTTACGTGAAGCATCCTGAACTGTAGGCGACGTTTGTGTGGAAGGAGATCGGTGAAGGAGACCGAATCGCCGAAGACGCTGACGTTTTGGACGAATTCGTGGGTGTGAACGGGGGCGGTCTCCCGTGTGTTCGCGTCAGATGTTCGTTGATCTGCGGCCCCGAGGCGATGACTCTGCCGGGGCATTCCCGGTGGCATGCCGTTTTTCAGAACCTTACCCAACCGACGAACATGCAAGAGGCAGAACTGCTGGAGCAGGTGGAGTTGCTGGCGGGAAACACGAGACGAAAGTCTTTCCGACTCGCCGCCGAGTTCATCATCCGTCACAAGCTGCGCCGAATCGTCGAGACCGGCTGCTATCGCGGCCATCCGGCCGCGACGGCGCAGGCCCACCTTGAGAACCGCGCCCACGACGGGCAGAGCACGGTCATTTTCGCGCTGCTGGCCAGGGAGCTTGGCTGTGTCTTCGACTCCTATGACAAAAACCCCGGCCATGTCGCACGGGCGCGTGATCTGCTGGGGATGTTCGGGCTGCAGGACTCGGCCTGCTTTCATGTGGGGGACTCGGTGGCCGCGCTGTCCCGGCGCGCCGAGCCGATTGATTTCATCTATTTCGACTCCTTCGATCACAGCCAGAACAATCCCCTGCCGTGCCAGTTGCACCAGCTCGCCGAGGTCGGCGCGGCCCTCGGCAAGCTTCAGCGGCCCGCCGGCATCCTGCTGGACGACTGCAAATTCGCCACCGGCGGCAAGGCAGGTCTCAGCGACCCTTTTTTGAGATCAAGAGGCTGGAAGCTCGAGTTCGACGGCTATCAGCGGCTGTTCACCCAGATGGAGTGAGCCCTGTGCCGGATCGGACCAGGTCGTGTCATGCAAAGTCTGAACGCCGGGCATGTTCTCGCGAGAGGGCGGATGCTCCGCAGGCGCCGTGTGCGTGGAAAGAAATCGGCGGGGAGAATGAGGATCGAAGATGCCGATGTTGGGACGAAGGCATGGAACTGGCAGCACCGAAGGTGCGGCACTCCTCAGCCCACGGGCGCAGCCCTGGGTTTGCGAACCGCGCGGTGTGTTGAAGATAGTGTCAGCCCTGCAAGGGCGGGACTCGACTCGGTGCGGGCGTGTGGTGATGGTTTGCACTGGGAGTCGAGTGCCGCGCTTTCAGCGCTCGTCGTGTTCTGGATGTTTGAACCAACGTGGTCCCAGGATTTCATCCTGGGCTGAGGAGTGTTGCGCTTTCAGCGCGTGAAGAACGGGGCTTTGACCGATGTGCCTCAGCGCCATCGAGCCTTGGCCTGTCGGTCCAACTCATCCTTCTCCGTTAGTTGCTTCAACAGGCTGCGTGAACCATCCCGAGCTGCGGGCCATGTTTGTGTGGAAGGAGATCGGCGAAGAGGCTGAATCACCGAAGACGCTGACGTTTTGGGTGAAGGGGTGGCACTAGCTTTGTTCGGCTTTGATTGTCATCCATCGCTACCAGCCATAGCCTTCAATTTTCCACCCGCTTCCAGTGTCCATAATGCGGCCGTTTGCAGGATTCTTGATGCTTGCAGGCAGTCCATCGCCACCGAAGCGGATAGAGACTGTAGCTCCCACTGCGCTTTCCTCCGTTTCGAAGAGTCCTTTGCCGATACCAGTAGCATAATGAACTGTAAACTTCTTGCCGGTCGCTGGATCTCTCACCTCAAGGACCGTGCCGCTGAGAGGGCCGCCTCCGTTATCCTTTGTCACAATGAAGTTTGCGGTTCGGCCTTTCCAGTGAGCTTTGAATCTTCCCACTTCTCCAGCGTCATTTTCCTTATTCATCTTGTTCGAAGATGAATTTTGCGAATTGCTGGTAGAATTCGAGAGTTGTTCAATTGCTGCCACCTGTTGTTGATAAGAGTGTCGAAAATCTTCAATGAACCGCATTGTTACAGCAATCATCTCATTGCATCTTTCACGTTCACTAGCCTTAAGGGACGCAACTTTAGGAAGCATCGTTTTCGCGTTTTCTAATGCTTTTTCGGCACGGCTCAGCATTGGCATCTTTGACTTGAAGTCAAAATCCATCGGCTTGAATCCCTTGCGGGAACTCGCGGATGTCCATTCGTCGGCAATAACTCTGCCGATGCATGCTCCATGCCACACATAAGCTTCATAGTGCGAAGGGAATTTCGGCGTTGAGGGAGGGACTGGTAGCAATTTAAAACGTTGCAGCCAAGGTTGCTTTGATTTTGCTTGTAGATATCCGCGTAGAAAGGATTTGTTCGACACTTCAATAGGAATGTTCGCAAGAAAGGCGTGTTCCTCCATCCAACTTGGATTGTCGTTCAGAAAGCGAATCGTGGCATCAAACACTTCTGCATGGGAACGCGCTTGTTCGTCGCAATAGTCCATCCAAGTGGCAAAATCCATGACCTCGGCCCCTGCTTGGGATGGAAGAGTGACGAATGCCAGCACAGTTGAAAGCAACAGTCGTAAATGAATGAGCGATTTCATGTTCATTTGTTTCAGTTGATCCTAATAGGTTGGCCTCAAATGCCGGTCCAGCTCATACTTCCCAAGCGCGAGCGCACCGAGAAGTCCTGAGCGTGCTCCCAGGCCGGGACCGACGATGAAGTCGTCGAGGTTGCGGCCGAGTTCGGGGACGCGGAGGTAGCCGTTGTTGAGCTTTTTGAGCTGGCCGCGGATGAGCGGGAGGATGTGCTCCTGGCTCATGACGCCGCCGCCGAGGATGATGCGCTTCGGGCAGAGGCTGAGGGTGAGATTCATCAAGGCGTGCGCCATGACATCGGCGACTTCTTCCCACGCGGGGTGATCGGGCGGCAGGGCGTCGGCTTTGACGCCCCACCGTGTGGCGAGCGCGGTGCCGCTGACGTAGCCTTCGACGCAGCTTTTGTGAAACGGGCAGTGGCAGGCCTGCTGGATGGCGGTGGAGTTCTGCGGCGGCGGGACGAGCAGATGACCGATCTCGGGATGCAGCAGGCCGTGCAGCAGCTGCCCGTTGATGAGCACGCCGCCGCCGACGCCGGTGCCGACGGTGATGTAAACGAGCGGATCGGTCTCCTGCCCCGCGCCCCAGAGAAATTCACCGAGCACGGCGGCATTCACATCGGTGTCCCAGGCGATGGGGACGTGGTAGCGGTCGTGCAGCATGGGCACGATGTTGGTGAACTGCCAGCCGGGTTTCGGCGTGGAGGTGATGTAGCCGTAGGTCTCGCTTTCCTTGTCGAGATCGATGGGGCCGAAGGAGCCGATGCCGATGGCGGCGAAGGGGCCGTGCTTCGATTTGGCCATGGAGAGGAATCGCGTCACTCCGGCGAGCGTTTCCTCAGGCGTGGTGGTGGGGATGCGGGTGACATCCCGCAGATCATGCGGTCCGGTGCCGACGGCGCAGACAAATTTCGTGCCGCCGGCCTCGATGGCGGCGATGAGGGGAAGTTCTTCGCTCATGATTGCGGGCGCACGGCGGCGGAGTCACGGATGCCGAGGCTGGAGTAGATCTCGCGCGTGGCGTGGGATTTGTTCAGCGTGTAGAAATGAATGCCGTCAACGCCGTGGTCGAGCAGGTCGTGGCACTGCTCGGTGGCGTAGTGGATGCCGACCTTCTGCACGGCGGCTTCGTCGCCGCCGCAGCGCTGGATGGCGCGCAGCAGCTTGGCCGGATAACGGGCGCCGGCGGCGAGTTCGGCCATGCGGCGCATGCCGGAGGCACTGGTGATGGGCATGATGCCGGCGATGATGGGGATGTGGATTCCGGCAAGCTGGCAGCGCTCGCGGAAGTCGTAGAAGTCGTGGTTGTCGAAGAACAACTGGGTGCAGATGT
>DAORHS010000559.1:0-3813 GCA_035438165.1 Prosthecobacter sp. | reverse complement strand
GCATGCTGAAGCGCTGGCCATGACCGCAGCAGCCAGGGCATGAGTACCGACTACAGCCGGCAGGAAATGATGGCCATCGCCACCGGCCGCGAGATTCGTGATGGCGAACTGGCCATCTTTGGCGTCCGCCTGTCGATGCTCGCTGGCTACTTCGCGCAGGCCCATCATGCGCCGAGGGTGCGGGCGATGACCGAAGGTGGCGTCTATGGCGCGACGCCGGTTGGCGGCCTGCCCTGGGGAATCGAATGCAATCGTCTGGCAGTCAATGCCGTGAGTTTCACCAGTGCTCTTGACGCCCTCGGTTGCCTGGTCGCCTCCGGTCGTTGCGTCGTCGGCATCATCGGCGCCTTCATCGGCATGATCGCCTTCAGCAAGGCCGCGCATCGTTTTGGACGGAAGCCGGTGTTCGTCGTCGCCTTTCTCGCGGCCATGGCCGCGACCATTTTCTTCTACCTGTGCTTCGACGAACGCGCCGACATCTGGATGAGCCTGGTGCTGGGCATCTGCCAGCTCTCGCTGTTCGCGGGCTTCGCGATCTATCTGCCGGAGCTGTTCCCCACGCGTCTGCGCAGCACCGGGACCAGCTTCTGTTACAATGTCGGGCGCTTCATCGCCGCCAGCGGGCCGATCACGCTCGGCGCGCTGAACAAGAGCCTCAGTGACAAGGCGATCCTGGCTCTGCCGACGGGTTACACCGACGCCATGAAGAACGCGGCCGAACTCGCCGCATTCCGCTCCGCGGGCTGCTACATGAGCGCCGTGTTCCTGCTCGGGATCGTGGCGCTGATGTTCCTGCCGGAGACCAAAGACCGTCCGATGCCGGAGGGTTGACCGGCTGCGTCGAAATGACGAAACCAGCCTGCCGAATGCTTTCGTCATTGAGGCTTCGGACTTCATTCGTCATTTTGAATTCGTCCTTCGTCATTTCGCCATGTCCCCCGCTGAACTCCAGGCCCTCAAAAACCCCTCCAGCCTGTCTCCCGAGGCCCATGCCCTCTGGCATGTCAAAAATGGCGACTGGGACTCCGCACACAACATCGCCCAGGACATCCACACGAAGACAGGCTCATGGATTCACGCGCTGCTGCATGTGATCGAGGGCGATCAATGGAATGCGGACTATTGGTTCGCGAAGGCGGGCAGGCCGTCGCATGGGCCGAAGGAGATCGACAAACTTTGGGATGAGATCGCCGCAGTTGTGCTATCTTGACGGCTACGACCTTGAACAACGACCCCGCCAAACCCCAGCAGCGCTTCGAAGACCTCCGCGGCATCCTGCGCTACGTACCGCAGTTCCGGCAGCGTGTCTTCGTGATCGCGTTTGACGGAGCGCTGATGACGCAGCCCGGTTTTGCCAGCCTGCTGCAGGACGTGGCGGTGCTGCAGTCGCTGAACATCGAGGTCGTGCTCGTCTTCGGCGCACGCGCTCAAGTGCGGGCGCTCGCCGCGAAACGCGGCGTCACGCTCTACAATGATGACGGCATGGGCCTGACGGATGCCGCCGGCATCGAGATCGCCGTGGACGCCATCATGCACCAGTGCAGCGACCTCATGGCCGATCTGACCGCGCTGGAAATGCCCGTGGCCGTTTCCAATGCGCTCGCCGTGCATCCCGCCGGAGTCATTGACGGCGTGGACCAGCAGTTCACCGGCCGCATCGAGCGTGTGGATGAAGAATCGCTGCGCGCGCTGCTCAAGGCCGACATCATTCCGATCCTTCCCCCGCTCGGCTACGACGGCAAAGGCACCACGCTGCGCCTGAACTCCGACGCTGTGGCGGTCGAGGTCGCCATCGCGCTGCAGGCGGCCAAAGTCATCTTTGTGGCCGAATCCGGCCTCACCCACGCGGACGGAAGCCGACTGGCCCAGATCTCCGTGGCCGAGGCCCGGGACATGTACAAGAAGAAGAACGAGAAGCAGGATGTGAGCATGCTTTCAAAGCTACGCTACGCCGCGCTGGCCTGCCAGGAAGGCGTACCGCGCGTCCACATCGTCGATGGCACGCAGGATGAGGCGCTGCTGGCCGAACTGTTCTCCAATGAAGGCGTCGGCACGATGATCCATGCCGACGACTACCAGCAGATCCGCAAGGCCCGCGCCTCGGACGTGCCCGCGCTGCTTTCCATGATGCAGCAGAGCGTGGATGACGCCGCGCTCGTGCCGCGCTCGCGCGACCAGATTCAGTCGAAGATCAAAGACTTCTTCGTGCTCGAGCTCGATGGCAACCCCATCGGCTCTGTCGCCGTGCACTCGTATGAGGAGGACGGCCGGAAGATCGCCGAACTGGCCTGTCTCTTCGTCCGCCGCTCGCACAAGAACAAGAATCACGGACGCAAGCTCGTGGCCTTTGCCGAGGAAACGGCGAAACAGCGCGGCTGCGAGGTCATCGTGGCCCTCAGCACGCAGGCCTTCCGCTTTTTCGAAGAAAAAATGGGTTACACCGTGACCGATCCGAGCGCCCTGCCCCTGAGCCGCCGCGAAAGATACGACCGAAGCGGCCGGAACTCGAAGGTGCTGGTCAAGGCCTTGAAGTAGTGCGCGGCGCTATTCAAACCGCGGCACTTTGGAATAGAGCAGGGCGTTCTCCACAATCGCGATCGCCTTGTCCTGGATCTTTTCCCCGATGTACCGCTGCTGGAAGTCCACGCGGCATTTCCGCCCGTCCCTGGTGAAGGACACCCAGAACTCGGTGGATTTGATGCGTTTCGAGGCACCGGTGGCATCGGCCCACTCATAGTGAAACGTGCCGCCCCGTGTCACCTCATTGAGCCCTTTGGCCTCCAGCGTCACCGAGTAGCCGAGCGTCTGCCATCCAAGCCAGACGGCGGCCAGCCCCAAAAGGAACAATGCAGTTCCCAGGGTGATGAAAGGCACGATCGCCCTGACGCGGCCGAAGAAGCCGCCGTTGCCGTACTCCAGCGCAAAGAACTTCACCCGTGCATACATGATTTTCACCAGCATCAAGGCCCCGAGGATCAGCAGCGGCCCGCCGCCGAGAAGACTCCAGGTGTAAAGATCGCCGATCACAAGCGTGACGCCGTTCCCCGCATCACTGCCCTTGGTCAGGTAGGGGGAGAGATCCAGCAGGCCGGTGACGTCGAGAGAGAAGAGCGGCAGATTCATGGGATGTCTGATTAAACCAAGCCCCTGCCGTGAACGTCAAGGATTCGTTCCGTGACTTGTGTGTTTTCGAATGAACGCCTGCACCTCCGCCACGTCCGCCGGAAGCGGCCAGGTTTGCAGCGGTTTCGACTTCAAAGCTTCAAGCGTCGGGTGCGTCGGTTCGCTGCCGGTGGCCTGTTTGACCACATCAGGAAACTTCGCCGGGCTGGCGGTGGCCAGCACGACGCTCACGCGGTCCTGCGCCATGTCGGTGAAAGCGCAGGCGGTGTGCGGATCGAGCACATACTGCCAGTCCTGCCACATTTGAGCGATGACGCGCTCGATCTGCGCGTCGTCCATGCGGGTGGAGCGCAGGCTGGTCTTTGGCAGGTCGATCTTGAACGGCGCGCCGGATTTGATCTGCGTCATGACCTCGCGCACACGCTCGGGGTTTTGATCGAGGACGTAGTAGAGGAAGCGCTCGAAGTTCGACGCGGCCTGGATGTCCATGCTCGGCGCGTGGCTCGGGTGCACGTCGCTCTGGTGATAGTCGCCGCTGGTGAAAAAGCGGTGCAGGATGTCGTTCTGATTCGTCGCCACGCGGAAACCGCCCGCAGGCATGCCCATTTGCTGCGCCAGCCAGCCGGGCAGCACGTGGCCAAAATTCCCGGTGGGTACGACGTATTCCGCCGTGGCGCGGACTTCTTCAGG
>DAORHS010000558.1:0-3816 GCA_035438165.1 Prosthecobacter sp. | reverse complement strand
CATATTCATCGCCACCGACCTTGAGTTTGTCGGCCGTGCCGAAGAACAAGATGGCAGGAGGTGTGTCTTTGCTGACGAAGCTGTTCGGCGTGATCGCCTCGGCCATCTCCAGCGTCATCGGGCCGTCGCCGGTGTCGCGCTGTTTGAAGAGCGTGGCGATGTTCATCGCGGGATTGAAGAGCACCATCGCGTTCGGCTTGGCGGAGATGGATTTGTCGTCAGACTCGGCGTCGTAGGCGCTGACGAGCACGGTGCAGGCGGCGAGATGACCGCCCGCCGAGCCGCCACCGGCGATGATCTTGTTGGGATCGATGCCGAGCTCAGTGGCATGGCCGCGCACCCAGCGGATCGCGCTCTTCGCGTCTTCCACAGCCTTGTCCGGCGTGGTCTTGTGCACATTGAGGATGCGGTAGTCCGCCGAGATGGCAATGATGCCACGGCTGGCGAGGTATTCGGCCTGCGGGACGAATTGCAGGTAGGAACCGCTCTTCCAACCACCGCCGAAGAAGAACACGACGCACGGGCGCAGTGCCGCGATTTGGACTTCGCCAGCAGGTGAGAAGACGTGCAGCTTCAGCTCGCCCTGCGGGGTGGTTTTATAAACGATCTCTTTCGTGGCGACGGCGGTGTCGGTCAGTTTGATCGGCGTTTTCGTTTTGCCGGCTTTTTGGGCGAGCGCGGGAAAGCTGAAGGCGAGGAGGAGTGGCAGGAAGAGGCGCATGGGGCGGGTGAAACGATGGAGAGGTGACAATGTTGCGGAGCGCGAGGATGGCGGAGCCTACTCGCCTGTTTTGGGGTGATGCGATTGCGCTGGGTCTGACAAGTGGCGAGTAGGCTAAAGCCATACTCGCGCTCCATGTGGCGGCGTTGTTTCGTTACTTGAGCGTCATCAGCCACGCGACGAGATCGGCCAGACCTTGCGGACCGAGGGCGGCGGCGAGGCCCGGAGGCATCAGGGAGTCCTTGAGCTCCTCCTTCTTGACGCTGCTGGACTTCTTGATGGGCATCGAAGCGCCGCCGTTGATCCGCAGCGTCAATTCGTCCGCCGTTTCGCTGATGAGGTAACCCATGGCGGTCTGACCTTCCTTCGTTGTCACGTTCAAGCCGCCGAAGCTGTGCTCCACGGCGGCGCTGGGGTAGAGGATGGCGGTGAAGAGGCCGTCCTGACTGAGTTTGTTGCCGATCTGGGTGAGGTCGGGGCCGAAGTTGATGAACTGGCCTTTGACCTGATGGCAGGCCACGCAACCGGCCTGCATGAACATCGCCTGACCTTTGGCGGCATCGCCTTTGAGCTTCATGAGTTCGGCGAGCGGTGGGAATTTCTCGGCACCGAGCGCGGCGGGCAGCGGGAGTTCGCTGGCGGCTTGATTGCGCAGCCCCGCATCGGTGCTGCGGCTGAGGGCGAGCGCGGCGGTGGTCTTCACGCTGTCGGGCAGTTTTTTCTCGCTCTGCCATTTCAGGAGGGCGCGTCCGCCTTCGCTGCTGAGCGCGAGGGCCTCGACGATGCTGCGGCGCACGTCGTCGCGCTTTTCCGGCCAGAAGGCCTGGTTCAACACGGCCACGCTGGGCCGGTCGCTGACCTTGCCGAGCGCGGCGACGAGTTTCTTCGCCGAAGCGGCATCCGCCTTCGTGAGGAAGGCCACGGTCTTGCCGACGTTCGCGGCGAGAATACGCGCGGCGGTGATGGATTCGACCGCATCGGGATGCGTGGTGATGTAATCGACGAGTTCCTGCTCGAACCCGGTCAAATTCAGCCGCTGCACGAGGTCGATGAACTCCGGTTTGCCAATGACGGGCTTCAGCAGCGAATCCAGCCGCGCCTTGGCCTCGGGATTGGAGGCGATGGTGTTGCGGTCGAGAAGCGCAGTGGATGCGAGCGCCGTTTCGGCGTCGGCTTTGAGGAAGATGGTCAAAGCGGCCTTGGAGACTTCGGAGGGGAATTTGTGAGAGAGAAGCTGGAGGGAGCGCAGAACTTGGAGAGTGGTGATGTTGATGTGGTCGTTCTTGAAGGGTTCATTTTTCCAGACACCGCGCGACAAATTATCTGCCAAACTGGCCAAGCTTCCAGGAGTCACTCGAGAGCTCATGTGGAGGGACATAGTCAGCAAGCGAGCAAAAGCAGGCGATGAAGCCTCGACGGGTTTCTTTGATTCAGAGATTGTTTGCCAGTTATTCGCCGCCCCGATCGCAAGCGCCTCTTCGATCCAGCGATCCCACGTCGAACCTGAGCCGGTCACGGTAAACCAAAGCGAAGCTGATTCGTCACTCACATCAAACCGCAATGCAATCGCCGCTTCGCGACGGACGGCGGGTGATTTGTCAGAGACGACCTTGGCGATCACCTCGCGAAGCATCTCAGGATGCGCCTGCTGAACGAGACGGCGAGCGACGCGGATGGCGGTGATGCGGATGTTGGGATCGGTGTCGGTGAGGGCTTTGGTGAGCGAGTCGGGCAGGTTCAGGTCGTGCGGGTTCGGTTTGTCGGCACCGGGATTGATCCGCTCCCATTCATGACCCGCGAGCAGCCACAAGGCACGAGCGCGATGTTGTGGGAACGATTTGGTGTCGTTGAAAAGCTGTTTGAGTTCGGGTTCGGCTTCGGAGCCGATTTCTTCAATCTTCTTCCACGCGAGATACCGCTGTTCCTCATTTGGAGACTTCAAAGCTGCGACAGCGCCATCGACGGTATCCAACTTGAAACTTGGAACCTGAAACTTCTCCGCCGCCTTCGTCGTCACGCGGAACAATCTCCCACGCGTCACATCGCCCATGCCGTGGCCGCCGACGCCGGGGTCATACCAGTCGGCGACAATCAAAGAGCCGTCGGGAGCGACGGCGACGTCGCTGGGGCGGAACCAGCGGTTCTTGCTGCCTTCGAGGATATTCACGATCTCGGCTTTGTAGCCGGCACCATCGGGCTGGGTGATGTAGCCGCGGACGATGTTCGGGCCGGCGTCGCAGTGGATGGGCTGACCGTGGAAGATGCTGGGCAAAAGATCGCCTTCATAGATTTGCATACCCGTTGGTGAGCCTGCGCCGGTCATGAGCATGTTCGGGACGACGCCGGGATCGTTTTGGTGCCAATGACGCAGCGGGATTTCGCTTTCCCAGCCGATGCGGGGAATCTGCCAGCCTTCGCCGGTCATTTCGTCGGAGTAGCCGTAGTTGCCGAACTCCATGACGTAATTGATGCGCACGCCTTTGTTGCCGTCGTCGTCGTTGTCGGACTGCCACAGCGTGCCGAAGCTATCGACGGCGACTTCCCAGTTGTTGCGGAAGTTCCAGGCGAGCACTTCGACCTTGCTGCCATCCAGCTCGCAACGGAAGACCATGCCTTGCTGATAAGGCCGGTTGTTTTGATTGGTGCACTTCACGCCGTGGATGTCGGTGATGAGGTTGCCGTTTTTGTCGCAGAGCTGCTTGCCGGCGTTGCCGAAATTGAAGTAGAGGCGGCCATCGGGGCCGAAGTGGAAGGCGTGGATGCCGTGGTCGTGCTGCGCGCCGCCGATCTTGGTGAACATGAGTTCTTTGCGATCGGCTTTGTCGTCGCCGTTGTCGTCGATGAGCCAGAAAACGTCGTCGCCGCAGGAGATGAGCGCCTTGTTGCCGAGCACGCAGATGCCGTGGGCGCTGTCCACATCGCGGCCCTGGTGGAAGACGGTGGATTTGTCGGCCTTCGCGTCGCCATCGGTGTCTTCGAGGATGAGGATGCGGTCGCCCTCGGCGCGTTCGCCGTTGTGCTTGCGGTAGTTCACGACCTCGCAAACCCACACGCGGCCACGATGGTCGATGTCGATGCTGGCAGGCGAAAGCATC
>DAORHS010000557.1:0-3818 GCA_035438165.1 Prosthecobacter sp. | reverse complement strand
CGTCGCGACACACTGGTAGTTCGACGGCAGGTTCCCGATGATGGACGTGGCGAGCGCTGACAGCTCGTCCGACTGGCAGTAGCGGCTGGGCAGCAGGAAGTGCAGGAGGTCCGGCGGCAGGTTTTGCACCAGCATGAGCGGCGCATAAGGATCTTCGTCCACGCGGTCCTCGACCTGGACACGATACTGCACGGAGAGATGAAAATCCCCCTGCGGCATGACGATGCGCTGGCAGAGATTGCCATACACATCCGTGAACTCGACCACCGGCACCTGGGGGCTGATGTCAAACTCCTCGCGCATGATCCACTGCGCCCAGCCGCTGCGCGGACGCAGCATGAAAATGACCGGCACCTCCTCCGTGGTGTGGTAGTCAAGCTGGCAGGTGGCGTCGAGGATCATGGTGTGGTGGCACATCACGTCATGCCTGCACCTCATTTCGTTGGTGGCGACTGATGAGCAAACGGAATCGGCGCATGGCGCGACTGAGTAGGGTTACACCCCATCGCGGACGGACGGCCCGGGGCCTAGCATGGAGCTATGAAACCCATATCCCCGTGCCAAGTTCAGATCACCCGCCGCCTGCCGGCCTCTCCTGTTGCCCTCACCCTGGCGCTCTCCGCCCTGCTGTTCGCCCCTCTGAACGCCACCGAGACGGACGACCGGATTGTCTCCGCCGCGCAGAACTCCTACGTCTTCAAAACCTTCCTCATCGATGATGCGATCAGGACTGAGTCCAAGGAGGGTGCCGTGACCCTGACCGGAACCGTCCATGAGGATTCGCACAAACAGATCGCGCAGGAGACCGTCGCCAGCCTGCCGGGCGTCACCAGCGTGAACAATCAGATCGAGGTCAAGGACAGCGCGCCTGAGCAATCCGACACCTGGCTTTACCTGAAGGTGAAGGGCACGCTGGCCTATCACAGCAGCGTAAGCGGCTACAACACGCAGGTGGAGCTGAAACAAGGTGTGGTGACGCTCACTGGCGAAACCGCCAGCGAAGCCCAGAAGGAACTGACCACGGCCTACGCCAGGGATGTCGATGGCGTCAAAGACGTGAAGAATGAGATGACGGTGGTCGCTGCGACCACCAGGCCGAAAGAAACACTGGCCGAGATGATCGATGACGCCTCCATCACCGCCCAGGTGCGCATGGCCCTGCTCACGCATCGGTCCACGAGCGCCTTCAAAACCACCGTCACCACCACGGCGGGCGTCGTCACCGTGGGTGGCAGCGCGAAGAATGCCGCTGAAAAAGAACTGGTCACCAAACTCGTCACCGACATCAACGGCGTGAAAAGCATCGTGAACAACATGGTCGTCGAGCTGGCCGCCGCCGCGAACTGACACTCCTCAACACGAAAGAATTCATCTCATGCTCCAGACCATCGCTGTCATTCTCATCATCCTGTGGCTTCTCGGCCTCGTGACCAGCTACACCGTCGGCGGCTTCATCCACATCCTTCTCGTGGTGGCCATCATCATTGTGCTGCTGCGCGTCATTCAAGGCCGCCGCGTCCTCTGACGTGCGACGCACGCACCCTTTTAACCTTATGAAACTACTGCTGTCCTTTTTTGCCGCCGCGATTTTTCTCGGCGCGGCCATTCCTTCCGCAGGAGCCCGTGACACGGCCTCGATGGATTTCTTTTATAACAACCTCGATCCGTATGGGAGCTGGCGCGAAGTCGGTGACTACGGCTACGCCTGGCAGCCTCACAATGTAGGCGACGACTGGCAGCCCTACAGCGACGGGCGCTGGGTTTACACCGATGCCGGCTGGACCTGGGACTCCAACGAGCCCTTTGGCTGGGCGGTGTATCATTACGGCCGCTGGGCCAATGTGAACGGCATCGGCTGGATCTGGGTGCCGGGCACCGAATGGGGACCAGGCTGGGTTTCGTGGCGTCACAGCCCGCGTTACACCGGCTGGGCACCGCTGCCACCGGAGGCTCTCTTCCTCCGTCTCATCGGCTTCAGTGTCTGGGTGGATGACTATTATGACATCGGCCCTGGCAACTACCGTTTCGTCGAGAACCGCGACTTCGGCGCACGTCGGCTGAACTCCGTCTTCATTGATCAGCGTCAGAACATTCAGATCATCAACCAGACGACGAACATCACCAACATCACCTACGTCAACAACGTCGTTTACAATGGCGGCCCCCGCTATGACCAGCAGGTTCGCTACAGCGCGGCACCGATTCAGCGCTACCGGCTGGACCGTCGTGAGAACTTCGAAGGCGATCCGCGCCGGCAAACCGCCGAGCATCTGCGCTCCCGTGTCAGCGGTGATTCAATGAGCGTGCTCGCGCTGCCTTTCACCCAGCAGGCGTCAGCCCCTCCGCCGAGACTGGCTGAAAAAGTCGGCCGCGCTGAAGTGAATCACGGCTGGAGAAACGCCGGATCACCCGCGGAAGTCACCGCAGTGCGGGAGCGGATGAAAAGCAAGGTTCGCGTGCCCGACCAACTGCCAGCACAACCACGGTTTGAACGCCCTGCGGCCCCCAACATGCCACGCGAAGAAGTGCGCGTCCCGCCACCCGCCGAACAGCCGCCCAAAGCCAGGCCAAACCGCGATGACACACCTCGCAATCCGAACGCGCCGCCCATGACGCCCGAGAAAAAGCCACAGAGCCCAGATCGTCCGCCTGCACGGAGGCCAGAAACCAAGCCTGAGACCATTCCCGGCACTCAACGTCCCGCCGACCGCCCCAATCCTGGTGGCAGAAACAAAATGAGCGATCCCCGTCCGCCACGTGCTGAAAATGTTCCACCACCGCAGGTGGAGAGGAAGCCCGAAAACAAGAACATTGTGCCGCCACAGCAACGCATGATGCCCAAGCCACCGGAAAAGGCACCACCGCGCACGGAGCCGCAACGTCCGAACTTCAGACCCGGCCAGCGTCCTGAAACCATTCGTCCAAGCCCGCCTCCCCAGACACCCCCCACACCACAGCCCGCTCCGTCGCTCAAAGAACCGCAACGTCCGGCCATCAGGCCTGCGCCGGTCGTTCCACCGCCTGCTGTGTCCCGGCCGCCACAGGTGACACCGCCGGTCGTGCAGCCACCATCAGCACGTGGAAAAGCCAAGGCTGAAAGTGATCGCCCCAACAAGGAACGCAAGAAACCCACGGAACCGCCCCAGTAGGCCGCCATACGCAATCGCGATCCCATTCCGCAACAACACACCATGCTTATCACGACATCATCCATCGCCCGCCGATTCGTCCCGCTTCTTCTTTTGACGCTCCTCTGCCACGTACCCGCCCCTGCGGCAGACAATGACGACTCCGCCGGCACGCTCGGCCTCTATCACGAGAATGACATGTTTGCCGGAACCGACCGCTACTACACCAGCGGTGTGAAGCTCAGTTGGAGTTCGCCCAATCTCGAACGCTACAGCGACTCGCCCTACGCCAGCCCCTTTCTGCCGTTGTTCGACCTGCTGCCCTACATCAATGAGGCCAGCTATCAGAAGAACCTCGTCTTCGCGGTCGGGCAGAACATCTACACCCCGGATGACACCGAGTCCGCCGGCCTCGTTGCTGGTGATCGACCCTATGCGGGCTGGCTTTATGTCGGCCTCGGCGTCGTGTGGAAAAATGAGCGCGTGCGCAACTCGCTTGTGCTCGACATCGGCGTCGTCGGCTCGTGGTCCTATGCGCAGGAAGCGCAGCGCCGCGTGCATGACCTGCGCGGCTTTGGCAATCCCAGCGGCTGGGACAACCAGCTCCACAACGAACTCGGTGTCATGCTCGCCTATGAGCGCACCTGGCGCTTTCCGCACATCACCCGCCGCAGCGGCTTTGACTGGGAG
>DAORHS010000556.1:0-3826 GCA_035438165.1 Prosthecobacter sp. | reverse complement strand
ATGAGGTCTTTAGCATCGCCGACCGCATCACCGTGCTGCGTGATGGCACGACGGTGAGCACGAAACCCGCCGCTGACACGAACAAGGCCGAGGTCATCCGCCAGATGGTCGGCCGGGAGCTCGGCGATCTCTTTCCGCGCCGCACGTCAGAACCGGGTGAGGTCATTTTACGTGTCAATTCTCTCGCCGTGGCTGATCCAGAGACTGACACCACGAAACTCCACGACATCAGCTTCGAGCTTCGCGCCGGCGAAGTGCTGGGCATCGGCGGTTTGATGGGCGCGGGCCGCACGGAACTGCTCATGCACCTGTTTGGAGCCTGGGGACGCGGCATCTCAGGCACCATGCAGCTTCGTGGACAGTCGCTCGGCGGGCTCACGCCGGAAACAATCATTCAAAAAGGTCTCGTGCTCTCTTCGGAAGACCGCCGCCGCTACGGACTGCACCTGGAACACGAAATCGGCTTCAATCTGTCGCTGTCATCTCTCGCCGGCGTCACGCGTGGCGGATTCATCCAGCGCAACGCCGAGATTCGCCGCAATCAGGGCATTTTCGATTCGCTGCGTGTCAAAGCGACCGGCCTCGAAGCGATTGTTGGCAAGCTTTCTGGCGGCAATCAGCAGAAGGTCGTGCTCGGCAAGGCGCTGCTGACCGAGCCGTCGGTCATTCTGCTCGATGAGCCGACGCGCGGCATTGATGTGGGTGCCAAGCTTGAAATCTACGAGATCATCAACCAGCTCACCGCCGCCGGCAAAGCGGTGATCCTCGTTTCCAGCGAGTTGCCGGAGCTCATCGGCATGAGCGACCGCATTCTCATGCTCAACGAAGGCCGCATCGGCGGTTCCTTCAGCCGCAGCGAAGCCACGCAGGAAAAGCTCATGGCTGCGGCCATGGGCCATGCGGGCTGATTCTTTTGAAAAGCACCTTTCTTTTTGTCGTTCGACATTCACACCATTTCCCAACCATGATTCGTTCCCTCCTTGCCTCACTCACCCTCGTCACGGCCGCCCAGGCGGCGCAGACGCCAAACATCGTCTTCATCTTCTGCGACGACCTGACCTGCCAGGCCATCAGCGCCTACGGTGACAAACGCAAGCTGCTCGAAACGCCGAACATGGACCGCATCGCGAAGGAGGGCATGCGCTTTGACCGCTGCCTCGTGACCAATTCCATCTGCGGTCCGATGCGCGCCGTGATTCAGACGGGCAAATACTCGCACGCCAACGGGTTCTACAACAACAGCAACAGCCGTTTCGACAGCACGCAGCCCACCTTCCCGAAACTGCTGCAAAAAAGCGGCTATCAGACCGCCATCATCGGCAAATGGCACCTCATGACCGACCCCGTCGGTTACGACTACTGGAACGTCCTCCCCGGCCAGGGCGCCTACTACAACCCGCCGATGATGGAAAACGGCAAGCAGGTGAAGTACGAAGGCTACACGACTGACATCATCGGCGATCTGACGCTCAAGTGGCTCGATTCGCGCGACAAATCGAAGCCCTTCATGCTCATGAGCCAGCACAAGGCCCCGCACCGCGAGTGGGAGCCGCCGCTCCGCCTGCTCGGTTTTGACAACGACCGCGTCTATGAGGAGCCGGAGTCGCTGTTCGACAGTTACAGCGGCCGCAGCAAGGCCATCAGCGACCACGACATGGGCATCGACCGCACCTTCACCGAGCGCGACGCCAAACTCGTCGTGCCTGGCAATCTGACCGAGGAGCAAAAGAAAGCCTGGAACGCCTATTACGAACCACGCAACGCAAAATATCGTGCCGCAGCGCCCGCAGGTCGTGACCTCGTGAAATGGCGCTACCAGCGCTACATGCACGATTACCTCGCCTGCGTGAAGGCGGTGGACGAAAACGTGGGCCGTGTGCTCGACTACCTGGACAAAAACGGCCTCGCGGAGAACACCGTCGTCATGCTCAGCAGCGACCAGGGCTTCTACCTCGGCGAGCACGGCTGGTTCGACAAACGCTGGATCTTCGAGGAGTCGCTGCGCTCGCCGTTCATCGTGCGCTGGCCTGGCGTGACCAAGCCGGGCAGCACGAGTTCGAAGATCGTGAGTCCCATCGACTTCGCCAGCACCTTCCTCGACATCGCCGCCGCACCGGCCATGGAAGGCGTGCATGGCCGCAGCATCGTTCCGCTCATGAAAGGCGAGACGCCAGCCGACTGGCGCAAATCGCTCTACTACCACTACTACGAGTATCCGGTGCCACACCGCGTGCGGCCGCACTACGGCGTGATCACCGAGCGCTACAAGCTCGTGCATTACTACAAGCCGGATGTCGATGACTGGGAGCTGATCGACCGCGAGAAGGATCCGCAGGAAATGAAAAGCTTCTACAACGATCCCGAATACGCCGACACGGTGAAGGAACTCAAAACCGAAATCCTCCGCCTCCAGGCCGAAGTGAAGGAAACCATGCCTCCGCCACGCCTCGCCCACGGCAACAAGGCCTTCGACGGCGAGGTTAATCCCCCGGCGCAGCCAAAAGGCAAAGGCGCGGGCAAGAAGAAGGCTGGGGCGAAGAAGCAGGAGTAGCCAGGCAGAGTCCTCCGGCGTGCATGACTCGATGAAGTGTTTTTTTTCACGCCATGACAACGATGCAGGTCAAACAGCAAATCGACGCCATGTCAGAGGAAGACCGATTCCTCGCAGCGGCTTATCTTGAGCATCTGTCAAATGAGAAAGATGCTGCGTATCGCTTGAATCTGGGCGAGCGCATGCAGCGCATCGACTCGGGAGCAAAGGTAACGCTGGAACAGTTGGAGCGACTGCACCACGCTTTGGAAAACGAGGGCATGTGAGGCATGGCCGACCAGCCCAAAATTGTCCTTGATGAGGATGTGCTGCACGCCGTTCTGGCCATGAAGGCGCCGGAGCGCAGAAATGTGCTCCGCTTGTTTCACAGGCTCCAGCAGGAGTAGTGGAAGGAAGATGCGGATTATTTGATCACGGATACCACCGGCCGATTCCTCAAGGTGAAGGCGGGGCGCTCGTTTTTGGTGACCTACTGGCATGACGGGCCTGTCGATGAGCTGCGGATCGTCGATCTCAAGCGTGTGAGATCATGATGTGCGGCACGAGCCGGCATCACCGCCACATCGTCTTGCTCACATACCAATCGACGAACTGCGGCCCGTAGAAGACCCACAACACCGCACCCATCGCGAGATAGGGGCCGAAGGGAATCTTCGCGCCCCATTCGGCCTTGCCGGTGACGCGATGGATCACGGCGAACACTGTGCCGAGCACCGAGGCGGCGAGGATCGTGAACAGCACGGCCTGCCAGCCGGTGAAGGCGCCGATCATCATCAGGAACAGCACATCGCCAAAGCCCATCGCCTCGCGCGGAATCACCACCTGCGTCGTTTTCGCCTTCAGAGTCGTGACTCCTTCGAGCGAGAACTCCTCCAGGCTCGCGCCTTCACGCACCTTGAGCTTTTCCATCCACAGTTCCGCTGTCACGGCCCCGAAGGTTCGGTCATTCACCTGAAGTTCATTGCAGGAGACCACCATGCGATCCGTCGCCCGCATGAAGAGATCGGCCCAGTCATACTTGTGTTCGCCAAACACGACGACCGGCGGTTCGTTGTCATCCGGCTGCGTCACCTCCCAGCTCTCCTCCTTGGCAAAGACGAATTTCTTCCGCCCAAACGCCAGCTTGCCCAGTTCCACCACCATCCAGAGGCCTCCCAGGCCGAGCGCAGCGCTTGCCAGCGAGATCAGCAGGCCACGGGTATGCGTCTCCTGCTCCACCAGGGCTGGCACCCACCAGGCGGAAAGGACCCCGGCCACGGCACCGCCGATCGTGAT
>DAORHS010000555.1:0-3828 GCA_035438165.1 Prosthecobacter sp. | reverse complement strand
GCTGACCCATTTCTCCAGCGCGGCGATCTGCGGCGCGGGCAGCTTGTCGCCCTTCTTCGGCATCGCTTCGACGCTGGCGACGTGATTGATGGCCTTGATCAGCTTGCTGGCGCTCGGATTGCCAGGCTCGACGACTTTGCCGTAATCACTGCCGCGCACGACGGCGGCACGGGAGTCGAGGCGCAGGCCGTTTTGATGCTTGTGCGCACCATGGCACTCGTAGCAGCGCTCCGCGAGCACCGGGCGGATGCTTTTTTCAAAGAACTCGATCTGGTCCGGCGGAAACGTGTCCGCCGCCGTGGCGAACGAGCAGGCGACGGCAAAGCCGCCCAAAGCGAGAGAGGGAAACTGGAAACGCGGGGTCATCTGGGGGTTGAAGCCCGGCATCTTAACGCCAAAACTCCAAAAACCAAACGCGCAGGAAACGGGCCGCCTTGCAGGCTCCAGAAGGTCAGGTTTGGTTCGCCTTCAGCACGCGCAGCATGTTGCCACCGATGACTTGACGAATCGCCTCGTCGCTATGCCCGCGCATGATCATGCCGAGGGTGAAAAGAGGCCAGTTCGACCAGGCGACGCTCTGCTCGGCCTCGATGGTCGTTTGATAGTCATCCTTCGGCCAGAGATGCTCCCAGCGGTCGGCAGGGCCGCCGGGGGCCTTCATCAGTTTGGCGCGTTCTTCTTTGTCGAAACGTGAGGTGTAGGCCACATCACAGCCGATGGCGGCGTGCTTGGAGCCGAACTTTTTGATGACGTGGTCGAGATGATCGAGCAGCGCGGTGATGTCGCCCTTGCCACCGAGGAAACGCGGGATGCAGCACATGCCAACGAGGCCGTCGGTGTCACAGATGGCCTTGATGGTGTCATCAGGTTTGCCGCGGAAGTGTTTGTAAAGCGAGGCACAGGTCGTGTGACTGGCCACCATCGGTTTGGCGGAGGCCTTGGCGGCGTCGAAGGCCGTTTTCCAGCCGCTGTGTGCCACATCGACGATGACACCGACCTTGTTCATTTCCGCGACGGCGGCGTGGCCGAAGTCGCTCAATCCACCGTCATGCGGCTCCCCTGCCCCGTCGCCGATGGGGTTCCGGCGGTTGTAGGTGGCGTGCATCATGCGCGTGCCGAGCTCATGGAAGATGCGGATGAAGCGCAGCTCATCGCGCACGCTCTCCCAGTCCTGCATCAGAGGAACGCCGTTCGTCGTGAAGCACAAGCCGACATTCCCCGCCTTCTTCAACGCCACGATTTCATCAGCGGTGACGACTTTCGACAGTGCTGGCTTCATCAGATCCGTTGCCTTGGTGAAGTGCGCGAGGCGTTTGATCAGGCGCATCGGGTCGCTGCCTTCCTCTCCCGTGTTTTGGAAGATGCACGTCACGCCGGCGGCGTGGAAGGCGTCGAGATACTCTTTGCGCTCGCGTTCGTTCGTCGCGTTGCGGTTCATCGACATCGACTCGCGCAGATCGGCGATCTCTCCCGCGGACGCGCCCGCTTTGATCACCTCGTTCATCGCCTCCGCATCGATGGCGCAACGAGGTGCGAATCCGTAGCTCTCAAACACGACGCTGCCGAAATGCAGCTCCCACGCGTGCTCGATCTGCGCCTGCGTGGGTTTCAGCAGGTTGATCGCCACCTCGCGCGGCTTGTCGATGGACGGGTTCCCGGTGATCCATGACCGCTTCGCCTCCTGCGAACGGACATGGATGTGAAAACTGCTGGCGAGGGCGGTGAGCGGAAGGGATTGAAGCAGACGGCGGCGGGAAAGCGGGACATTCATGGCAGAAACAAACGCCATTCACGCGCGGTTTCGCGGGCTCTCATGCAGATTTGCCGGTTGCTTTGCCCCGGGCGGAGCCTAGCATTTCACCGCTCAACCACCCAAGGAGGTTTATATGTCCTGCCGCCACACCGTCGCTTGTTTCAGCGTGCTGTTGTTTTTCGGCGCAGTTTTCGAAGCGCGGGCGGCTGACCTGAAGGCCGGATTGAAGGAACGAATCAACAAGGCGCAGGCGGAAATGACGCGGCTGGAGGCGGAGAAGGCGCAGTCGGAGCAACTGCTGACCAACGGCGAGGCGCTGCTGGCTCGTGCGCAGGAGGAAAAGGATCAGGAAGCCGCCGTGGTGGTGAAACGGGCGATGGCAATGGCGCAGCAGGCGATCGCGACGAACGAGAACAGCATCGCGGGCGCGAGAGCACGCATCGAGGCATTGACCGGAGCGCTGACCTCGGTCGAGGCAATGCCGGCGCCGACACAGCCGGTGATTCCGGCCAGCGTGGTCGATTTGCGCGACGTGAAGGACTTCACCGTCGATCCGGCCAAGGTCGGCGGCTACACCAAGACGCTCAACGCGCATCTGAATGGCGAGAAGGCGCGCTCGTTGCGCACGGAAGTCCAGACGCGGGCTGCGGGACGCCGTGGTGGCAACCTTGCCACGATGTCCTATGCCGAATTGATCGCCGGCCTCGATGACGAGGCGGAGCAAGGGCTCAAGCAGGGCGAGGAGACGCGGCAAAAGGAGGCCGAGACCAAGCTGCGCGCCGCAATGAAACTGCCTGCGAATGCGGAGGACGAACTTCTGGACAGCCTATTCTTTGGCACTCTTCCCCTGCCACCGGAAGCAAAGAAAGACAGCCTGCTCGACAAGGCGCTCGGCGTGCTGCGTCACTTCGATCTCGTGCGCAACGAGGAGAAGGAGCGCATGTGGGAGGCCTACCGAAACTGGAAAACGGAAACCGAGACCGTTGTCCAGAAGGTGCGCGACGGCAAGACGACGGCCAAAGAGTATGAGGACGAATCCAGGCGGGCGGATCAGAAGTTTCTGTTTCTCGCGACGATGATCGGGAAGGTCAGCAGTCTGAGCGAGGATGAGGAAATCGGCGAGCAGTTCCCCGAATCGTCGCAGCGTTCATCTGGAGGAACAAAATGATCCCGCTCCTCCATTCCCGTGTCGTCTGTCTGCTCTTGCTCATCAGCGGCTTTCTGGCAGTGACGCCGAATGTTTCCGCGCAGCGCATCGGCTATGGCTGGTGCTACGCCTGCAACGCCTACATGCCCGAGGGGCACGACTGCGTGGGTTTTCGGACCCGGCCGACGCCAGGCTATGATCCACCGGTGGTGATCCCGCAGCCCTCGCAGGCAGAGCTGGACGCACGTCGGGCTTTGGATTGGTACAATGATTCGGTGCGCGACATCGACGCGTATGAACGCAACGGCAGCATCCAGTCCCTGCGCAGCGCGATGGAAAAGCTGTTCAAAGCGGCGGCCCTGCTACGGAGCTGGTCGCCGAACCAGGCGCGGTATTTGAAGCTGGTGAACAGCAACCTCGCCTGGTGCTACAACGCCTACGGACGCATCAACTATGAGAGCCGGAACTGGGACGACGCGGAAAAATACTTCCGCATGGCCTGGAAGTACAACCCCGACTCCGAGGCGTATCGCATCAACCTCCGCAACGTGGACAAGGCCCGTGAAACCGATCAGGTCAAAAGCATCGACAGCCAGGCGCGGGCCGCCTACGCGCGTGGCAACGCCTTGTGGGACACGGGCGACTGGGAAAAAATCGCGAACGCTTACGACGAGGCGCTGCGGCTGGCCAAGATCGCCGCCAGCATGGGAGGCGATCCGGTGTGGGACGGTTATCAAAAGGCTCGGGACAAGGCGCGGACGAATCACGAGGTCGTGCTCGCCGCGAACGAAAAAATGCGTGCTGCGGAGGCGGAGCGCCGGCGCCAGGAGCAGGCGGCGGCGGAGAAACACCGCCAGGAGGTGGCCGTGCTGACGGAACGGACACGCGAGTACACGCGGAAGCAGACGGATCTGCGGGACGCGGTGGC
>DAORHS010000554.1:0-3835 GCA_035438165.1 Prosthecobacter sp. | reverse complement strand
TGCTTGGATCCTCCCCGGGGTACAGCTCTTTTTAAAGTTAATAACAGGCTCTAACTCACCCACACTATGGAAACCATCCTCGTCGGGCTCATCGCCCTTGCCCTGCTCGCCTACCTCACGGTGGCGATGCTGCGTCCTGAAAAATTCTAATCCACCACCATGCACTCTACCGACTGGCTTCAATTCGCCCTTTATCTGGGCATTCTCGCGCTCATCACCAAGCCGATGGGCCTCTACCTCATGCAGGTGCTCGATGCCGATGGCCGCACCTGGCTCGATCCGGTCATCCGACCGTTCGAAAAGATCACCTACAAGCTCCTTGGCGTCGATCCGCAGCGTGAGCAGGGTTGGAAGCAATACACCTTCGCCATGCTGGCCTTCAGCTTGGTCGGTGTCGTGTTTACCTATGCGATTCTGCGCCTTCAGGATGTGCTGCCGTGGAATCCGCAGGGGCTGCCGGCTTTGAGCCATCACCTGGCCTTCAACACCGCCGTGAGCTTCACGACGAACACCAACTGGCAGAGCTACGGTGGTGAGGCCACGATGTCCTACTTCTCGCAGATGGTGGGGCTGACGTTTCATAACTTCGTCTCCGCCGCCACCGGCATCGCCATCGCGGCGGCGCTTGTGCGTGGCATCGCCCGCAGCTCGGTGAAGACGCTGGGCAACTTCTGGGTCGATCTCACCCGTACCACTTATTACCTGCTCCTGCCGCTCTGCGCGGTGTTCGCGATCTTCCTCGTGTCGCAGGGCATGATTCAAAACTTCGACGCCTACACGAAAGCGGCCACGCTGGAAGGCACGGAGCAAGTGATCGCGCAGGGCCCCATGGCCTCGCAGGTCGCCATCAAGATGCTCGGCACAAACGGCGGTGGCTTCATGAATGCGAACGCTTCATATCCCTTCGAGAATCCGACGCCGTTGTCGAACTTCATCCAGATGCTCTCGATCTTTTCGATTGGCAGCGGATTGACTTACTACCTCGGACGCATGGTGAAGAACCAAGGCCACGGCTGGGCCGTGTGGGCCGCGATGATGGTGCTCTTTGTCGGCGGCGTGCTCGTTTGCGCGCACTTTGAAGCCGTGGGCAATCCGATCCATCAGCAGCTCGGCATGGCCGCTGCGGATGGCAACATGGAGGGCAAGGAAGTGCGCTTTGGCATCTTCAATTCGTCCCTCTTTGCCACCATCACCACCGCTGCGTCGTGCGGCGCGGTAAACTCGATGCACGACTCCTTCACCGCCATCGGCGGACTGGTGCCGCTGTTCATGATCGAGTTGGGCGAAGTCGTCATCGGCGGTGTCGGCGCAGGTTTGTATGGCATGCTTGTCTTTGTCGTGCTCGCCGTCTTCATCGCCGGCCTCATGGTGGGCCGCACGCCGGAGTATCTGGGTAAGAAGATCCAGGCCAAGGAAGTGAAGCTCGCCATGCTCACGCTGCTGGTGCTCACACTCAGCATCCTCGGCTTCACCGCCTGGGCCTGTGTAAGCGACTGGGGCGTCGCGGGCCTCAACAACAGCGGGCCGCATGGCTTCAGCGAGATGCTTTACGCTTACAGCTCCGCCACCGGCAACAACGGCAGCGCCTTCGCTGGCCTCACGGCCAACACGCCCTGGTATAACACCACGCTCGGCCTCGCCATGCTCATCGGCCGCTTCCTCATGATCGTGCCCATCATGGCACTCGCCGGATCGCTCGCGGGCAAACAGGCCTCGCCTCCAAGCGCGGGCACCTTCCCCGTGAATGGCGCGACCTTCACCTTCCTGCTCATCGGCACCGTGCTGCTCATCGGCGCGCTCAATTTCCTTCCTGCCCTCGCCCTCGGCCCCATCGTTGAGCACTTCCTCACCGGCCAGGGCAAGCTGTTCTAAAACCTCACCACCACGTCCATGTCCCACAAACCCACATCTCTCTTTGATGCTTCCATTCTCGTTCCCGCCATCGGCGGCGCGTTTCAGAAGCTCGATCCTCGCCTGATGGTGAAGAACCCCGTCATGTTCGTCACGCTCGTCGGCGCGGTGCTCACCACCGTGAGCATTTTCACCGCGAAGGCCGATCACGGCTTCATCATCCAGCTTTCGGTCTGGCTCTGGTTCACCGTCTTGTTCGCGAACTTTGCCGAAGCTGTCGCCGAAGGTCGTGGCAAGGCGCAAGCCGCCAGCCTGCGTGCCGCGCGCAAAGACACCATGGCCCGTCGCCTGAAAAACGGCCAGGAGATCAGCGTCCCGGCTCCCGCCCTCGAAAAAGGCGATCTCGTCGTCTGTGAAACCGGTGACGTGATCCCTGCCGATGGCGAAGTCATCGAAGGCATCGCCAGTGTCGATGAAGCCGCCATCACCGGCGAATCCGCACCCGTCATCCGCGAAAGCGGTGGCGACCGCAGCGCCGTCACCGGCGGCACCCGCGTCATCAGCGACCGTATCGTCATCCGCATCACCTCGGAGAAGGGCAATACCTTCATCGACCGCATGATCGCGATGGTGGAAGGCGCGAAACGTCAGAAAACACCGAACGAAATCGCGCTCACCATCCTGCTGTCCGCGATGACGCTCATCTTCCTGCTCGTGACGATCACGCTGAAGCCTTTCGGGATCTATGCTGGGATGGATTTCTCCATTCCTGTGCTCATCGCGCTGCTCGTGTGCCTCATCCCGACCACCATCGGCGGTCTTTTGAGCGCCATCGGCATCAGCGGCATCGACCGCCTCATCCGCCGCAACGTCATGGCCACCTCGGGGCGTGCTGTCGAAGCCGCAGGCGACATCGACGTGCTCCTGCTCGACAAAACCGGCACCATCACCATCGGCAACCGCATGGCGTCCGATTTCCGCCCTGCGCCTGGCGTCACCGAGCAACAGCTCGCCGATGCCGCGCAGCTCGCCTCGCTCGCCGATGAAACACCTGAAGGCCGCAGCATCGTGGTGCTCGCCAAAGAGAAGTTCAACATCCGTGCCCGCGAACTCGCGCATCCGCACGCCACCTTCGTGCCCTTCACTGCACAGACTCGCATGAGCGGCGTCGATCTCGATGGCCGCAGCATCCGCAAAGGAGCTGCTGATTCCATCAAAGCGCATGTCGAAGGCCTCGGCGGTGTTTATCCCGCTGAAGTCGCCAAGACCGTCGAAGCCGCATCACGCGCTGGCCGCACACCGCTCGTCGTTTGCGAAGGCGGCAAGGTTCTCGGCGCCGTCGATCTCAAAGACGTCGTCAAAGGCGGCATCAAGGAGCGCTTCGCCCAGCTTCGCAAAATGGGCATCAAGACTGTCATGATCACGGGCGATAATCCGCTGACGGCAGCCGCCATCGCCGCCGAGGCAGGCGTGGATGACTTCCTGGCGCAAGCCACGCCCGAGGCCAAGCTCAAACTGATCCGCGAGCACCAGGCGGGCGGCAGGCTGGTAGCCATGACAGGAGATGGAACCAACGACGCACCCGCCCTGGCTCAGGCCGATGTGGCTGTGGCAATGAACACGGGCACCCAGCCTGCGCGCGAGGCCGCCAACATGGTGGACCTCGACAGCAACCCCACCAAACTGATCGAGATCGTGGAGATCGGGAAGCAGTTACTGATGACGCGCGGCGCGCTGACCACTTTCAGTCTGGCGAACGATGTGAGCAAATACTTTGCCATCATCCCCGCCGCCTTTGCCTCAACCTATCCACAATTGCAGGCGCTGAACTTCATGCGGCTGGCTACACCTGAAAGCGCCATCCTCTCGGCGGTGATCTTCAATGCGCTCATCATCATCGCACTGATTCCGCTGGCGCTGCGCGGCGTGCCCTATCGAGCCGTGGATGCCACCCACTTGCTGCGTGACAACCTGCTGCTTTATG
>DAORHS010000553.1:0-3839 GCA_035438165.1 Prosthecobacter sp. | reverse complement strand
GGGCTGTCTTGAAGCAGCTCGCGGGCTGAAGCGGTGTCCTTAGCAAACAGAGCCCGCTGCTGATCAAGATAGGCGAGAAGCCGCTTAGATTCCTCAGGCTGCGGCGAGCGTGAAAGCACGAGCGCAAAGGCATGGGCGAGCCGTTGCGCATCATCGCTACGCGATTCCCTCAGCACGCGCGACGCGAGCGCCTGCGCGGCTTCGAGGAAGGCTGGATCATTGAGCAGATTGAGCGCCTGCAGTGGGGTGTTCGAGCGCTCGCGACGTGTGCAGCTCCGGCTCGCGTCCGGCAGGTCAAAGGTGACAAACTGCGCGAAGGGCGAGGTGCGCTGGATGAAGGTGTAAAGGCCGCGCCGGTAACGATCCGCGCCCATGCTCGGCTCCCACGCATTCTTGTAGCCATCCTTCGACACACTGGCTGGTTGCGGCGGTTTCACACTCGGACCGCCGACGGTGCGATTGAGCAGTCCGCTCACGGCGAGAGCTGAATCGCGCACTGCTTCGCCGGACAGTCGCAGACGCTGCTGTCGCGCCACCAGGATGTTCAGCGGATCGCGATTCGCGAGTTCGGGCCGTGCGGTCGAAGACTGCCGGTAGGTTTGCGACAGCACGATCTGCCGCAGCATCGTCTTCACGCTCCAGCCCTGCTTCATGAACTCCACCGCCAGCCAGTCGAGCAGCTCAGGATGCGAGGGGCGGTCACCGCGCACGCCGAAGTTCTCCGAGGTGCCCACGATGCCGCGCCCGAACAACTCCTGCCAAAGGCGATTCACCGCCACGCGTGCGGTCAGTGGATGTTCTGGTGACACGAGCCAGCGTGCGAGCGCCAGACGATCCGCGCTGCCTTTCAGCGGCGGCAGCGCGGCTGGTGTGCCTGCTTTCACCTCCTCGCCTTTGCGTCGAAACTCGCCGCGCACATGCACATGCGTCTGGCGCGGTGTTGGAAAGGTCATCATGCCCGGCGCGCGCGTTACAGGCGGCAGATCCTTCGTCAGTGCGTCGAGTTTCGACTTCAGCTCGCCGAGTTTGAGATCCTTCGACTTGTCCGCTAAAGCCGCTGGCATCGACTTGAGGAAGTAGTCCAGCAAACGGTCACGTTGATCCTGCGTGCGCTGTGCGAGCGGCGTCTTGATGATGTTGAGTCCTTCGAGCTGCCCCTCGCCAAGGCTCTGCCCCCATTGCAGGCCGAGCAGCTCCAGCGTGCGATCCCAGGCGAAGTCCTCATTTGGATGCACCTCGGCATGCAGCAGCCGCTTTTCCCAATCCGCCTGCAATTCGGTGAGCGGTCTTGCCAGTGGCGCGAGCAGTTCCGCGCGTTTGATGTCATGTTCCTGCTTCGCCGCCTCATACGGCTCGCGCTCACCGGGAAGGGGCGCGTTGAAGTTCACTTCGTCGGCATTATTGAAGAGCGCATAGAGCTGGTAGAACTCGCGCTGAGAGATCGCATCAAACTTGTGATCGTGGCACTGCGCACAGCCCGTGGTCAGCGCGAGCCACGTCGTGCCGAGCGTCATCGTGCGGTCGATGGTTTGATTCACGCGATACTCCTCCAGATCCGCGCCGCCCTCGCGATTGCTCAGCGTGTTGCGCAGGAAGCCTGTGCCCATGCGCTGTGAAACCTTCGCGTCTGGCAAAAGATCGCCCGCGAGCTGCTCGATGGTGAACTGATCGAACGGCATGTCGCGATTGAAGGCATCCACCACCCACTGCCGGTAACGCCACGCCACCGGTCGGATGAAGTCCTGCAAATAGCCGTCACTGTCCCCATAGTGCGCGAGATCGAGCCACCACCGCGCCCAGCGCTCGCCAAAGTGATCCGACATCAACAAGCGATCCACCACGCGCTCGTATGCATCGCCGCGCACATCATTCACAAACGAATCCATCTCCAGCGGCGATGGCGGCAGTCCCGTGAGATCGAGCGTCACACGCCGGATCAGGGTCACACGATCCGCCTCGGGCGAAGGCTGGATTCCTTCCTTGGCAAGACGAGCTCGAATCAGTTCATCAATCAAGGAGTGGCGGTTTTTAACCGCCATCGGCGCTTGCAAAGCGCCGCTCCTTGCGAGCGATTCGGCGGGCGGGATGTAGGCCCAATGCGGCTCATACTTCGCCCCCTGCTCGATCCATCGCTTCAAAATGTTCTTCTGCACCGCGGTGAGGTGCTTGCCGGTTTTCTTCGGCGGCATGGCATCGTCCGCGTCATCCGTGAGGATGCGCTCGATCAACGCACTCTGCTTCACATCACCTGGAATGATCGCCTTCTCGCCTGACTTCAGTTTCGCCGTCGCGCCATCCGCCAAGTCCAACCGCAGGCCGGCCTTGCGCTGGCCTTTGTCGAAGCCGTGACATTGAAAGCAGTTGTCGGCCAGGATCGGCAGCACATCGCGATTGTAACCGATCTCAGTCTGCGCCCACGCATTCCAAACCAACACGCATTGCAGGGCCACAATGATTCGGACGTTCCGTGGTCGTCCCGAATGAATGGCCGGATTCTTCATACGCGGTCAGAACAGCTCACGAATCGCTTTCCCGCCGTCCGACAGCGGAATGGCGACACCATTCGGCTTCTCAAGCCGCTGATTCTCGGAGAAGCCGAGCTTGCGGTAGATCGTCTCCGCGTAGTCGTAGGGCGTGTAGAGCGCGTCGGTGACGTCGCCGCCTTCGCGATCCGTCGCGCCAATGACTGCGCCGCCGGGGCAGCCCGCGCCTGCAAAAGCGATGGACATCGACCGCGCCCAATGATCGCGGCCGCCGTTCTTGTTCATGCGCGGCGTGCGGCCCATCTCGGTGACAAAACACACGAGCGTCTCGGCCAGCAGACCGCGCTCATGCATGTCCTCAATCAGCGCGCTGAACGAGCGGTCCAGGCTCGGCATCATCACCGGATGCGGCAGGCCGTAGCGCTCCTGGTTGCTGTTACCCTGCGGTCCGCCACAGGGGCCGTTGTTGTAGATGCCTTCGTGATGATCCCAGTTCAGGAAAACGCCGTTCGGCTGACCGTAGCCCGCCCGCTTCACATGCTCGGGCGGCTGGATGCACGTCACGGTGACAAAACGCACGCCGGACTCGATCAAGCGCCGACCGAGAAGGTAGCAATTGCCACGATGATCGCGTCCGTAGCGGTCACGCGTTTTGTTCGACTCACGCGAAAGATCGAACGCGTGCTTCGCCTCGTCGCTGGTGAGCAGATCGAGTGCGTGCTGCGTGTTTCCCTTCATCACCTGACCGGCTGTCGATTCCGCCACCGCGCCGACATCGAGCGATTCGAGCAGCCGATGCCGCTCCAGCAGTCGCTCACGCGCCAGGCCTTTTTGCAGCTCGAGCGAGCGCACCTTCCACTGCGGATCACTCAGGTTCTCGCCGAGGTTTTTTGTGCCCAGCTTCCACGGCGCACGACTCGCGGGCAGGAAGCCCGTGCTTGTGATCGCATTTGGCATGTTGATGCCCGGACAAAAAATGTAGCCCGGCATCTCCGGCCGGTCCGTGCCCATCAACTCCGTCACCACGCAGCCGATGTCGGGAAAGTCGAAGGGGTTCGTGTTGCGGTAGCCTTTGAAGAACTCCTGGCAGCATTCCTTGTGCCCCGCCGTCGGTGCCGATGTCATCGAGCGCACCACCGCGAGCCTATGCGCCTGCTTCGCTGTCAGCGGCATCAGCTCGGAGAAATGCGTGCCCGGCACGCTCGTCGGGATCGGCTTGAAAGGCGACCGATGATCCAGCAGCGCGTCCGGCTTCGGATCAAACGAGTCCATCTGGCTGATGCCGCCCTCCTCATAAATCACCAGCACCCGCTTCGCCTGTCCCACCACCGCTGCCTTCAACGAATTGCTCGCCCG
>DAORHS010000552.1:0-3852 GCA_035438165.1 Prosthecobacter sp. | reverse complement strand
CCGCCCACTCCCAGCGAGGTCAAAACGACGAACCCCGGTAAATCCGCCGCCTCGGTGCCGAGACCATAGGTGATCCACGAGCCCATGCTCGGCCTGCCCGCGATCTGTGAGCCCGTGTTCATGAACATGTGAGCCGGATCGTGATTGATCGCATCCGTCGTCATGCTGCGGATCAGGCAGATGTCGTTGATCACGCTCCCAATTTGAGGAAACAGCTCGCAGATCTCGATCTGGTTCTTCCCGAACTTCGCGAACTTGTGCTGCGGCCCGAAGCAGTTCAGCGGCTTGCCTTGGAGCTGCGCGAGCTGCTGCCCCTTCGTGAAAGACTCCGGCATCGGCTTGCCGTTCATCGCCGCCAGTTTCGGCTTCGGATCAAAGGTCTCCAAATGCGACGGCCCGCCCGCCATCGTGAGCCAGATCACCCGCTTTGCCTTCTGAGGCAGCGGCAGGTTTCCGAGCACGCCGCGCACCGGAGCGGCATGAGCGGGTCGCATCAATGAAGCCAGCGCAACGGCACCGAGGCCTTGCGAGGTTTTGCCCAGGAAGGTGCGGCGATGGAGATTAGAATTCATATCATTGCTGAATACGTTGTTACTCGTCGCTTTCTAAAACCTTGTTGGCTCGGGTCTGCTACTTCTCGGCGTTTGGAATCGCATCATTGCATTAAGGCCCTTTCCCCCTGCTTGCAGAAATGAACAGATCGATATCTCGAGTCGCTTCGCTGAAATGTATGGCTGGCACTTTGGCTAGGGGCAAAGGAGCCTCTGATTTACCAGCGTAAAACCGAAGTGCGCCGATCTTCAGCCATGTCACATTTTGTGCGTAATCCACTCTCAGCGCTGAGCGCAGGTCTGATCCTTGGAATTCTCGAAACGGTTCGTATTGTTCTTTGCCGCCGTGGAAACTGTAGTTCCAAGCACGTTCACGGCTGAGCGCGGCAAAGGTGCCCTGATGAAGGGTCTCTCCTGTAAAACGAATGTCATCGGTTTGATGCTCTGAGGCACTGGGCATCTCGAAGACAGCACGTAGCGCCTGCTGAAAAGGTTGAAGCAAGCGGCTGTTCAAAACCCAGCTTTCCCACGCCTTTCGTTCATTCTCGTTGAGCTCAATCGGGTGCCACAAACGGATCTGTTCATTCCCGCTTATCTCGACTGTGGAGCCATTGAGTCCAATCATGTCCCATTTCAGACACTCGTCCTTGACTGGTTTGAAGCCGAAGCAAGCGGCGCCTGCTTTCCACAGTAGTCGGCGACATATCAGACCGGTGATTGGCTGATTCAGGTAATGCTTGAGCCAGACGTCGGCCGGCACCGCCCGCCCGCTGCACATGAGCCGTTCCAACCTCAGAACTTCCTGCCGCCAGGTCCGGCGGACTTCGCGCAATAGCGCTTTTCCCTCTGCTGACTTTGATTGACGGCTACCTGTAGCATTGGAGAGCAGTAGAGTCGGCTGTCCCGAGTTGGAAACAGCCAGGTGAACAGCTTCATTGGCTATTAGCAGACTCGGGGGATGAGACGCGGAGAAGCCATGGTCCGGAACGGTTGTCTCTTCAAGCTCATCCCTGCTGATTCCGGTGCGCGATTCCAGATTTGAGATGGCCTTGCCGATGCTTTTTCGGGTCGATTTGTGCTTGGTTGAGTTTTGCAACTCCATCACGGACCTTGTGGAAGTCGAGTCGTCTTGTTGACTGAGCACATAGGCACAGGTCGCTGCTATTTTTGCAGAAAGCGGGCCGAAATCCTTGATCTTGGTGTAACAACGCTCTGCGGCGGATCGAAGCGATCCGGCTAGACCATTGTGCTGGATGCAAAGCCAAAGAAGAGCACGCAACAAGCTCGTATAGTCATCATCCAGCAGTTGTTTCTTGCTGGTCACGTAGCCATAACGTTGCACACATACGGGGCCATCACGCCCAAGAGATTCCAAGATTTCTTGCATGATGGATTCAAACTCCGGCAAGGCAGCGGCGAGATCTCCAGCTTCTTTCAGGTAGGCTTTGCTCGGTTTGCTGGAGTGCTGCTTTGCGGCAAGTTCTATAAGTGTCACCCAGAGATCACGAGAATGAGGTGAAAGGGATTCACGCTTGGCAAGCGCTACAGCGGTCCAGCCATCACGGACGCCGGGGATGACCCATCCATCCACCAATTTCACCGCTACCTCCAAACGATGCATGAGCTGTCTGTGGGTTTTATCCCCTCCCTTCTTCTTCAAGATGGGCAAGTATTTGCGCAGACAGGTCAGCAGCCGAACTGACAGACCACCGTTAGTTTCCTCATGCTCGGCCCAGTCAATCAGCCCTACCAGTGGCAGAAACTGGAAAGGATATTGCAGAGACGCCTGTGCATCCAACAGGTCTGCCACAGTTGAATGATCTACGCTGGTCCGTGCCTTGAGCAGGTCGTTCGCCACGCGTTGGACTCGATATGTGAAATGCTCGCCTCGATAGGTATGCAGTTTGTCCAGCGCTGCCTTCAAGACGGACTGCTTCGAACTGGCATCAAGATTCTCCAAAGACTCCAAAGGCTTTTTGCTGAGAAAGTAATCGTGAGTTCCAGGTTTGATAAGTTCGTCCAGTACCGCTTCGAATTCGACGTCCGTCATAATTGGCTGGGGGTTAGCTGCTGGCGACGATCACTTCTTCTTGGCCAAATCTTTGAGCTCCGTTTCCGTCCACATCCCCATGTGCCCTTTGCTGGCCTCGCGCACGGCTGTCACGTCTTTGACTTCGACGGCGGAGGCGGTGTGTTCCCACTCGCGACGGATATAGGTGAGCACGCCGGCCACGTCTTCATCGGTGAGCTGAGGCAGGGGCGGCATGGCGAGGTTGTAGGTGCGTCCGCTGACTTTCACTGGACCCGCGAGGCCGTGCATGACGATGCGGGCGAGGATTTCCGGCTTGCCGAGCACCCATTCGCTATCGACCAGCGGCGGCGCGAGGCCGTCGAGGCCGAAGCCGTGCGGCTGATGGCAGGCAGCGCAGAGAGTGGCGTAGATGGTTTTACCTTTCTCAAACAAGGCTGTCTGCGTCTCTGTGAGCGGAACGATCTTTGGCGGCGGTGGAGCACCAGGCTTGCCGGGCCAGGCGAGGCGGGCTTCGACGCTGGCGAAGAGTTTTGCGCTCGTCTTGTCGCTCATCGCGGCTTTGAGTGTCTTCAGGGATGCAGGCGCGGCATCGAGCCAGAGCAGTTTTGGCGGCGTCTTGGATTTGGAATCGCCGCTTGTCGCGAGACCTTTGATGGCGGCGACTTGCATCGCTCCGGCCTGCGGCTGCGCGGCGGCGAGATCGAGCAGTTCTTCAAATGGCCCGGCCTTGCCCGCCTGCGCGACGAGCGCGGCCAGCGACTCGATCACGGGCATGATTTGCGTGCCGTTGTCTTTCGTGAGCTGTGCGGCGAGCACTTTGGCAAACGCAGCCTCTTTGCCGCGCAGTCCGGTGAGCGCGCCTTCGCGGATGAGGGTGTTTTTGCCGTTGCTGGCGAGCAACTTCGCCACGGCGGCATCGGCGTCGGGCAGATTGAGCGAGGTGAGCTTGATGGCGAGATGCGCGAGCACGAGCGCCTGTTTCTCCGTCGTGATGGCGATCAAATCAGGTGCCATGTCACGCGGAGCGATGCGCACGGCGGCGGCGCGCACTTGCGTGTCTTTGTCGGTCAAAACGGGGCGCAGCAGGTCCGGCGTGATCGCTGCGAGGCCGTCGAGCGTCCACAGCGCGTGCAGTCGGGCGAGCGCGTTTTCGTTTTGCAGCATCTCCTTCAACGCAGGCACGGTGGAGGCATCGCCAGACTCGACGATGAGGCGCTGCGCGGTGTCGCGCACCCAGCCGTTCTCGTGGGTGAGCATTTTTACGTCTTT
>DAORHS010000551.1:0-3852 GCA_035438165.1 Prosthecobacter sp. | reverse complement strand
TTCTCAGCCGACAAAAACATCGCTTGGAAAGCGAAGCTTGGTGACGGCGTCGGTTCCGCCATCGTGAAAAACGGTGTCGTCTATGCCACAGGCATGGCGGGCGATGCCAAAGTCGCGTTGCATGCCTTTGACGCGGCCACCGGAGCGCCGAAATGGAAGTCGGAGTTCGACACCGGCACGCTGCCACGCATCACGCCGCCCAACAGCCACGCGGCCTCCACTCCGGCTACGGACGGCGAGCGCGTGTATCTGCATTTCAGCACCATCGGCCTGCTCGCCTTCGATTCGGCGACTGGAAAAGAAGTCTGGCGCTATTCCATGCCGCGCCCGGCCTATTTGATGGACTGGGGCGCGGCTGCATCGCCCATCGTGCATGAGGGCTTGGTCATTTTTTGTCAGGACGACGACCTCGCGCCCTTCCTCGTCGCTGTCGATGCCAAGACCGGCCAGGAAAAGTGGAAGACGCTGCGCAAGGACATGCTCGCCGGTTATGCGCTGCCCGTGTTGTGCGAGGCGAACGGCCGCATCGATCTCGTCGTCGCGGGCAGTGGCAAGATGAAGGGTTACGATCCCGCCACGGGCAAAGAACTCTGGACCTGCAACACGCTGCTGCGCACCATCATGACCTCGCCTGTTGTGCATGACGGCGTCATTTACATCGCCGTGCAGAGCTATGGCGATGCCACACGCACACTGAAGCATGCGCTGCTCGAATGGCTGGACACGAACCAAGACAAAATCCTCGCCCGCGACGAGACGCCGAAGGAATTTCACGAGCGCTTTGACGCCTCCGACAAGAACAAGAACGGCCTCATTGATGCCGATGAGATCGACACCGCCTTCCAAAGCCCCGACAACATGGCCGCTGGCGGAAACATCATCCAGGCCATCAAAGGCGGCGGCAGCGGCGATGTGACCAAGACGCATGTGCTCTGGAATCTTGATCCCAAGACGCCCTCGAACCTTTCCTCGCCGCTCCTGTTCAACAATCGTCTCTATCTGGTCAAAAGCGGCGGCATGTCGAGCTGCTACGACGCAAAGGATGGCAAAACACTCTGGGATCGCAGCCGCCTTGGCAATTTCGGCGATTACTTCGCCTCACCCGTTGCGGCGGATGGCAAAGTCTTTATCGCAGGCAAAAACGGCTTCGTCGTCGTGCTCGAAGACGGCCCAGAGTTGAAGGTGCTTGCCAAGAATGACATCGGCGAGGAGATCATCGCCACTCCTAGCATCGCAGACGGTCGGCTTTATGTCCGCACCCGCGAAAATCTCTTCTGCGTGGCCGCAGGCGGTTCGAAGGCCGTGCTGGCGGAGGCGGCTTCGATGCCCACCACCATCGAACTCACCTCGCAGCCTGTCAGCGGCTCCCGCGTGTGGAACGGCTACACCGACAACGCGATGGGCCAGGAGTCATGGAGCGAGACGGAGCTCGTAATGCGTCTCCAACAACTCAAAAAGCTCGGCTACACCACTGTGGCGATTCCGAAGGCCGTCGCATCCTTCACGCCGATCCGTGTCGATGGCGACACCGGCGGTCGCAAGGCCTTCCGTGGTGCGAAAACCTTCGAGAATCCCGACGTGGCCGCCATCACGGCCCGTTTCCGCGAAAAGGCCGCGAAGCTCGGCTTTGAGATCGTCACAGCGGAGCCGGTTGAAGCCTCGGTGCTGCCGAAGAATGACTTCCGAGATGAAAAAGCTCTCAGCGACCTCGTCACGCCGATGTGTGGTGAAGGCGTGGCCGAGCGCATGTGGCTCGGTTTTCAAGCCATCGACAAAGCCGCGCAACTGATCGCGCAAAACGATCCCAAGGTCGGTGTTCCAGCACCGGACATGCTGCTGCGTCATTTGAACTCGAAGGGAGCGCCGCCCGCCTGGCTCACCGAGGTCAAAACGCTCTACACCACCGCGATGAACGAGATGTATCGCGCCAATACCCGCGCCCGCGAAGGCTCGCGCAGCTTCACGCTCTACAACGCGAAGCGCCTGGAGTTCACCTTCCACTTCATCAGCGCCATCGAGTCCCTCTACAAGTCCCACGATCCCGCCACCCGCGCCGAATCCCTCGAAGCCGCGATGGAGTCCATTTACAACTCGCTCAATTCCTATTCCGACGTGGCGCGGGATTCCAGCGACCGTGGAGCCATCGCCCTGCTGAACGAATATGGTTATCGTCCGTTGGTGAAGGCGGTCAAAGGCGGCAGGTGAGTTTGATTACCAGCCGACATGAACTTGTGAACCAAGCGGCATTGGAGGAATGACGGCGGGTGCGCGAATGCATCGCCGTTATGAAACTCAAACTTCGCAAATCCAACGAACGCGGCCATGCCAATCACGGCTGGCTCGACAGCTACCACACCTTCAGCTTTGCCGACTACTACGATCCGGCGCACATGGGCTTCCGCAGCCTGCGTGTCATCAATCAGGACGTCATCGCCGGTGGTGCGGGCTTCCCCACGCATCCGCATCGTGACATGGAAATCTTCAGCTACATCCTTTACGGGGCGCTGGAGCACAAGGACAGCATGGGCAACGGCCGCGTGCTCAAGCCCGGCCAGATCCAGCTCATGAGCGCCGGCAGCGGCGTGACCCATAGCGAGTTCAATCCGTCGCAGACCGAGCCCGGCAGCCTGCTGCAAATCTGGATTCGCCCGCGTCAGAACGGCCTGAAGCCCAGCTACACCGAATGGCATCCGCAACCCGAGCATGAAACCGCCGAGAAGGTGCTTGTCATCTCCAGCGATGGCCGCGAAGACAGCGCCACCATTCACCAGGACGCCGACATCTACCGCGTGCGCCTTGGCGCCGGCAAATCCACCTCGCATGAAGTCCGTGCCGGTCGCGGTGCCTGGCTCCAACTCGTCAAAGGCAGCGTCAGTGTGAATGGCACGACGCTGAACCCCGGCGACGCCGCCAGCACCGACGACGCAGGCACTCTAACCCTCACCGCCAGCGCAGACGCCGAAGCGCTCCTCTTCGACCTCGCTTAACTTCATTCCAACCACTGCCAACAACAGCAAACCATCGCAAACTCCCATGAAACACCTCTCCACCCTTGCCTCCGTCTTCCTCGGTCTCGCCTTCATCACCTTCGGCGCGAACTTCTTCCTCAACTTCATCCCGATGCCTGCTGATCCCTCGCCCGCCGATGCTCCTCACAAGCTCTTCATGGCCGCCCTGTTTCCCACCGGCTATCTCACCTTCGTGAAGGTGCTGGAAATTCTCGGTGGCGTCCTCGTCGCGCTGCCGAAGACACGGAACATAGGCCTGCTCGTGCTCGGACCGATCATCGTGAACATCCTCGCCTTCCACGTCTTCCTCACCAAGGGCTCGGGTCTCACTGATCCGCCAGTCGTCGCCATCGCGCTGCTTTCCGCCTTTGTGCTCTTCAGCGAACGCAAAACCTGGCTCGGCCTCATCAAAGCCTGAGACGTAAAAAGCACAACTCGTGCGAGTGACCGCATCGTCACTCGCACGAGCTCCCAGGCTCATTCACTACTCCCAAACTCAATGAAACTTTTTTCCTCTCTCCAAGCCGGTGCTCTCAAGCTGCCGAATCGCATCCTCATGGCCCCGCTCACGCGCTGCCGCGCCGAGGACGGCCACGCGGCGGAGCTGATGTCCGGGCCGGTTCTCGATGGTCGTCTTCGTCATCGGGTGATCCTCTCCGCGCGAGCTGACGTTGCCGGAGTCGCTCCCGGTAGCCGAGGCTCAGGCCGCACGGACGGAACCCCGCACGCGGATGAGCACGGCCAGGTAGGCCGCCGCCGTCACGTCGTAGGCGAGGCACCAACCGGGCCACCACACGGGAACCCCCGGGTTGGTGATGAGGGCGTGATGGAAGAGATCGAACAC
>DAORHS010000550.1:0-3855 GCA_035438165.1 Prosthecobacter sp. | reverse complement strand
GAGGCGATGCGCGGAGCGAAGGTCTTGAGCGGCTTCAAGTTCGGCCACGCGGCATCCGTGGCATCGGCGAGCAGGGCGCCGATTTGCAGATGATTGCGGCGCGTGCCGGTGAAGTAGTCGTTGGGATTGATGTTGCCGCAGCAGCCGTTGGCGAAGACGGAGATCATGTCCGGGCCGTGGCGTTCATTGATCAGTTTGGTGAACACACCAGGGAAGTCAGCGGAGACTTTGGTGCCGGCACCGACGGAGGTGGGATGCATGGCGAAGTTCAGCAAACTGGCGACCGGCTTCGGTTCTGCACCGCTTGAGTTGAAGACGAGGATGCCGATGTCGGGATCCACCGGGCCTGCTGGACGCATGGTGGCGGGGTCGAAGGATTTCGGCTGCCAGAGGGCCTCCGTGGAGCCTTCTTTCAGCACGCGGCGGTTGAAGCTGATGCCTTTGCCATCGGCGATGGTGAATGACGGAGTCACCAGCGCAAGCTTTGCCTTCGCGTCGTTCACCGACTTGGCGATCAAATCGGACAGCGACTGCATGTAGGCCACGCCGGGCGGCGAATCGGCCTGCGTGAGCTTGTCCATGAGGTTCCGTCGCGGCAAGGTCGGTCCCGTGTGCGTGTGAGTCGCCGAGATCATGACGTGATCGCCTTCGATGCCGCACTGCTCTTGCACCGCCTTGCGCGCGGCATCCACGAGCGCCTGCGTCGTGTAGGCGACATCGAGCACGACCAGTGCGGCGTGAACACCATCCTGCTCCATGACGATCGTTTTGGCGTAGAGCGGATCCAGCATGCCCGCGACAGCCCGCGCATGATAGTAACCGGCGAGCGGCGTGCCGTTCTTCGGTGTGATTTCCACCTGTGAGGATGCCGCGCGGAAGTCTCCGGCCAGCAGGGATGTCGAGGCACCGAGAAGGAAGATGAGGAGGATTTTCATGCGGGTTGGAAGGGCTTGGAGAGGGCGAGGGAACGTTCGGCTTTGGCGTAGAATCCGGCGTGGGCAAACTGGTCGGTGTGGAGGTAGCATTGAACGCGCAGGTCACGTGACTGCGGCGTGAAGCTGAGCAGACGCGACATCGGCAGCGTGGTCTTCGCGGCGTGGTAGCGGCTCAAAGCGGCGCAGTTGATGAAGTTCACTCCCCACTTCGTCTCGATGTGCGAACGACCACCGAAGGTGTCGTCGGGATTCGTGTGCGTGTGTCCGCCGAGCCAGAGATCGACCGCGCCGGGATTTGCGGCGAGGTAGTTTTCAAAGGGGGTCGAGTCCGGCGTGTCATCGAGCCAGTAGAGGTAGCTCGCGCCCTTCGGCCCGCCCTGCGGGAAATAGCCGTGGTAGCGGGAGATCCAGCCGTCGCCTTTCTTCTTGAATCCCTCCCAGGGTCCCGAGGCGACCGTCGTCTCTCGCAGCATGTGATGATGTGCGCAGATGATGATCGAATCGCGATTCGACTCCACCTGCTGCTTCCACCACGCGAAGGTGTCGCCCGTCACCGCTCCGGCCGGATAACCGCCGCTTTTCGCACGGCCACGCGGTGGGCCGCCGTCGTTGCGGTCGGACATGATGAGGAAGAGCAGGTTGCCGACGCGGAAGGAATAGCGCTCCCAGGTGCCGGTGACGGGGTAGCGCCGCTTCGAGGGATCGACGCCGGATGTGGCGGTGTTCTCGCCCATCGGATCGACCCACTTCTTGAACCACCACTGCGTTTCTTCGTCCGGACCGGAGGCGTCGTGATTGCCTGCGAGATCATACACATCCTCGCGGCGATGCTTCTTGAGTTCGCCGTATTGCTTCACGACTTCCTCGCCCTCTTTATCGTCGGGAGCACCCTGACCACCGGCGAGATCGCCGACGTGAATCGCTATGTCCCAGTCAAAGGGCGGCGCCCCGAGCTTCTCATCGCCGAACTCCGACTGGCGAATCGCCTTTGCCAGCGATTCGCGTCCTTTCTTGATGTCCGTGCCGACATGCGAATCGCCACAGGCCCAGAGATGAAAGGGTTTCGGTGCGTCAGCGGCGATTGACGAAGTCAAACCGCCCGCGGCGAACGCGGCGGAGGTGCTGAGAAATTCGCGACGTGTTTTCATGGCCGGAGTTCCCCGGCAAGTTTGCGGGCGGAGGTTTCCCAAGTGTCCTGCGTGCTGCCACCAAACGCCGTGACCATGCGCCACGTTCCGGTGAATCCGGCGGGCACGGTGGCGTTGTCGAAGCACTTCAGGTAAAACTTCCGGTAGGTGCCGGGCACGTTCCAGATCATCGCGATGTGCCCGCCTTGCTCCGGCGCCTGCAGGAGCCGCGCGACACCAAACTGACCGCTCTTGGGTTCGTACACGGCTATCCAGTCCACGCGCTTGTTGATGTAGAACTTCTTGGCCACCTCGGCGTCATCGCGCAACGCACCCGAGTCGTCGGCGGTGAGGTAGGCGGACACGCTCGGCGTCCAGGCGTGCATGAAGTGATACACCAGCTTCAGCGCGATGGCTTCGTCGGTGTGAACGGTGGTCGTTTCGTGCAGTTGGTTGTCTTTGATCTCGATGATGTTCGTCAGATCAAAGGCGCGGATGCGCGATTTGCGCTCCAGACGAAACGAAGCGCCCTTCATTTTCCGCAGTCGGTGTGGCGACCGGTTTGCCGTCGATGAAGAAGGCGAGCGACTGCAGCTTCTCCGGCTCGTTTTCCAGATGCGCCGTGCCGATGAATCCGACATCGGGAAACGAAAACACGGTGCCATACGCACTGCGCTCCGTCGTCATCGCCGAACCGCGATAGTCGATGCGGCCCGGCGTCCACTGCGTCGCCTGCCGCAGCAGCAGGGTCACTTCTCCGCAGGAAACGGTGATCGTGGCCAGATCGGGGCCGAGGTTCGGTTTGAAGGGTTCTTTGGCGAAGCCAGAACCGATCAACGTGACAAACGAGCAGACGTGAATCCAGCGCAGGTGGGCAAACATGCGAAGAGTACGCCGCGAACGCGGTGCTTCCTCACTTCCGAAAGGACTTCAGGAAATTGAAGATCAGCCAGATCTGGGCAAAGCCGACGGCGATGAGCAGGATGCCGAGTTCGATGGCGTTGTCCTCCTTCGGGACGGCCAGACGCAGGATGAACGCCAGCAAAATGAGACTGATGAAGGAGAGCACCGCGCCGATCGCCGGGCTGCCGCCGGACTGTGTGTCGGGCGTGGGAATGTGCGTCGGGAAGCCGTCTTTCCTGTGATCGTCGGGATCTTCACTCATGTCGGGGCGACGCGGTTGGTTGAGAAAGTGGAGGCGAGGGCGGGAATTGAACCCGCGCATACCGGTTTTGCAGACCAGTGCATTACCACTTTGCTACCTCGCCATGCTCGAAAGCGGGCGGAGAGTAGGGGGAGATGCCGGGGATGTCAACGGTCAAGGGGTCAATGGTCCGGTGCCGGCCGTTGAGCTGCTTCGCGGGGCGTGCCGTTGGCGAATCTCCTGAATGGCCCACCGGGCGTGCTCGACGATGAGCGGGTGTGGATCGTTTGCGGCGGCTTCGAGGGCGGGCAGATCGGCGGGCGTGCCGGTGTTGCCGAGCGCGACGCAGACGTTCCGCACGAAGGCGGGGCGTTTGATGCGCTTGATCGGCGATCTGGCAAAGAGGGCGCGGAAGTCGTCGTCGGTGAGCGAGAGGAAGTCGCGCAGGGATCTGGAGAAGACAGTTTCACGGGCCTGAAACGCCGCCTCGCGGGATTCCCGTGCGTGGCGGTTCCAGGGGCAGGCGTCGAGGCAGGCGTCGCAGCCGTAGATGCGGTCGCCGATGGCACGACGGAATTCGAGGGGGATGGAGCCCTTGCTTTCGATGGTGAGGTAGGAGATGCAGCGGCGGGCGTCCATGCGACGCGGT
>DAORHS010000549.1:0-3859 GCA_035438165.1 Prosthecobacter sp. | reverse complement strand
GTAGATCTGCACGACGACGTTGTCGCCGAGGCGAATGACGCGGCGGGTGTGGCGGCCGACGAGCTGGCTGCTGGCGGGGTCGAACATGAAGAAGTCATCCGGAATCGCGGAGAGCGGCACGCCGCCGCTCATGCCGAGTTCCGGCACATCGACGAAGAAACCAAAGTTCCGCACGTCGGTGACGAGGCCCGCGTAGTGCTGCGGCTTTTTCGAAACGATCTGGGCCTTGAGGAAGGCGTAGAGCTTCACGTCCTTGCTGTCGCGCTCGGCATCGGCGGAGTTCTTTTCCGTGGCGGTGATGTGATCGGCGATCTGCTTCGCCACGCCTGTTTGCAGCTCCACCTTGTCGAACAACGAGCGATGCACGACGAGATCGGCGTAGCGTCGGATCGGCGAGGTGAAGTGCGTGTACTTCGTCTTGGCGAGACCGTAATGCCCGAGCGGCTCCACGGCGTATCGCGCGCGCATCAGCGAGCGCAGAAAGCCGATCTTCAATGCGGCTCCGATGGGCAGCGTGCCGAGCTTTGACAGCAGCTTTTGCACCTCGGGGCGGTGATTGAGATTGCCGCAGGGCACCCGATGGCTCAGCACGTCCTCGCGATAGTCGTTCAGCTTCTTCTCCTTCGGTGCTTCGTGAATCCGATACACGCTGGGCCGGTTCAGTCCCATGAGCCGCCCGGCGACGGCTTCATTGGCCAGCAGCATGTATTCCTCGATCAACTGATGTGAGACATCGTTCTCGATGCGCTCGATGCGCAGCACTCTGCCGTTTTCGTCGAGGCGGATTTTGTTCTCCGGGAAATCGAGATCCAGCGAGCCGTTCTTGAATCGGTGATGGCGAATCCTCTGCGCCATGGCATGCGCGTCGTGCAGCATCTGCTCGGTTTCGTTCGTCGGCGGAACCTGGATCACCGCAAACGCCTCCTTGTAGGTGAAGCGGCGTTTGGAACGGATCACGGCGGCGTAAAACTTCGAGCTGACGACATGCCCGTCCTTCGACAGCACGAACTCCACGCACTTCGTCAGACGGTCCACATCCGGCTTGAGTGAGCACAACTCGTTGCTCAGCGCCTCCGGCAGCATCGGAATCACGCGATCCACGAGGTAGGTCGAGTTGCCGCGCTTCTTCGCCTCCACATCCAGGGCGCTGCCCGGACGCACGTAATGCGACACGTCCGCGATGTGAACCCACAGCCGCCATTGATCCTGGCCGTGCTTTTCGATGCAGATCGCATCATCAAAGTCCTTCGCGTCATCGGGATCGATGGTGACGACGTTGTGCGGTCGGCAATCCACGCGTCCCGCGCATTCCTGCGCACCCGGCTGGTTGTCCGGCCGCGATTTGGCAATCGTCTGCGCCTCATGCAGCACGTTCTTCGGAAAACTCAGCGGCAGGTCGTAATGACGAAGCACGGAAAGCATGTCCACGCCTTCCGCGTCCGGTGCGCCGAGCACCTCGATGACCTCGCCCTCCGGCGCCGTCTGTTTCGACTCCCACTGCGTGATCTCCACGACCACCTTGTCGCCGATGTTCGGCTTGCGGCCCACGTCGCGGGGTTCAGACACATACACCGCGCCCGGCAGGCGCGGATCATCCGGCGTGACATGCAGGAACTGCTTCGAGCGCTGAAGCGTGCCGACAAAGCGCGAACGCTTGCGTTCCAGCACGCGCACCACGCTGCCGCTCTGCTCCTGCGGTCCGGGTTTGCGCAGTCCCTGGGAGCGCACGTCCAGCCGCACCAAGACGCGGTCGCCATGCATGGCGGTGTCCGTCGCGCTTTCCGGGATGCTGATCTCTCCGATGCCCGCCTCGTCCGGCTGCACGAAGCCGCGTCCGCCGCGTGTGATCTGGATCACGCCCGGAATCAAGTCCGCCTCCTTCGCCACGATGTAGCGATTGCCCTTCGTTCGAATGATTTTCCCCTGTTTCTCCAGGCTTTTGAGCAGGCTTTGCAGCACCTGCTGTTGATTGGGCTTCATGCCCAGTTGGGAAAGCAGCTCCGGCACGTTCGAGGGGATGTAGTCCTCACTGCCGAGCAGCTTCAATAATTTCATTTCCATCCGTCATCATGCCACCAAACCGGCAAAAGACGAATCATTCGTCAGGGCGCTCCCGGTGGCGGCCGGAACTCATGGTTCAACTGCATCTTCAGTTTTCGCATCATCCCTTCCAGGTTTTCACGCACCGTCGCCATCTCGGGCTCCAGCGTTTCATTGACCGGCGTGGACATCACGCGCTCGAAACGCTCCGTCAACGACCGCCCGTCCTCACGCAGTCCGCATTGCTCGATCAAGCTCCGCACCTGCTCCACCATCCCACGTGTTTCCAGAATCAGGTTCATCGCCTCCGCTTCCTCCGCGTCGCCGCTCTCCACACGTCGAAGCTGCTGGCAGTGGAACAGGCGGCAGCGCACCGGCCGCTTCTCATAAACCGTGCACCGCCTCTCACTCAGAGCCGCGCACGGCTGCTCCATGAAGAACTCGCCCTCGCGGCAGCGGATCTTCAATCCCAGCCTCCCCAGCTCCGCCGGTGAATCCCCCGGCTGCATGCGCACGATCTGAAACATCGTCCCGTCACAGCACATCCCGCACGCGGTGCACAGGCGTGAAGCGGCTGCGGGAAATGCTTCGGGCGTCATCTTCAGCTTCTGGATGCTGCTGCAAGCTCGATCACCTGCAGCGTCTGTTGCACATTCGTGTCCAAATCGAGCGGCAGCCGCGTCTTCACCGGTCCGGCATGGCCACGGGCACGCCAGTGGTTCACGCACAGGCCGAACGTGGCAAAGTCACGCGGATCATCGAGGATGTGGCCGTTCACACCGGGGTCGATCAGTTCGGATGCGCCATTGAAACTCGTGGTGATGGCGGGCAGGCCGCTGGCGAGCGCTTCGCTGACCACATTGGAGCACGGTTCGTAGATCGGCAGGAAGGCGAGCACGTCGGCCGCAGCGTAGGCGGCCTCGACATCGCTCAGCGGGCCGGTGAGGATGACATTCGGCGGAACCTTGCCGCGCAAGCGATCACGCGTGACGACGAGCAGTTTGAGCTGCGGATCCTCGCTGCGTCCGGCCATGAACTTCAACAGCCACGGCAGGCCCTTGCGCTCCCAGCCGGAACCGACAAAGACGAGCACGAAATCATCGTCCTGAAGGCCGAAGCGACGCCGTGCGCCACCACGATCCGGATTTTGAAAACGCTGCACCTCCAAACCGTTGCGGATCGTGTGAATGCGCTCCTGCGGGAAAGAAGGAAAGTGCCGCGCGATCTCGCCGCGCACCATGTCGGAGTTCACAATGATGTGTTTCGTGTTCTCCGGGTCGAAGGTCCGCGCCTCCAGCTCCATCATGTTCCGGTGAAAGGCGCCCAGCCCGACAAGCGGCCGCTTCCACCACGGCGCGAACTGCCTGCGCCGCTCCAGCCACACACGGTGCAGTCCGTCGCCTGCGCGATACACATCCTGCTTCAGCGTGCGCTCCAGACTGAACACACAGTCGAATTTTTCTTGAAGCAGCGCGGCATTCACACTTTCGGCGAAGCGCAGGGGCCGCTCAGCACGCGATCCATCCACGTTGATGGTGTGAAACTGCACGCCCGCGGCCTGTCCCTGCCACTTTTCGGCAAACAGGTGCGTCTCATGCCCCGCCGCGGACAAGGCCCCCAGCAGCCGCTGCACATAGAGCTCCGCACCTCCGGTCGCGGAGAACTGGCGGCGAATGAGGGCGAGCTTCATGGCGGAAACTTCAGGCCTGTTTTGACCGCCACTCCTCGAAGCTTTCCTTCGGCGTGCGGTAAACGGCCCCGCAGCGCGGACAGGTAATCTCTGCCACGCCGTCGGCAAAGATGTGATCGAGATCATCCT
>DAORHS010000548.1:0-3866 GCA_035438165.1 Prosthecobacter sp. | reverse complement strand
TGAACAGGTGGCTGCGATAGCCTTCCGAATTCAGCAGGCGGTCGATGACCTTGGCGCGCTTGGAGAGACTGGGATCGTTGATGAACTCAAGCGCTTCTTCGCGCGTGGGGATGCGTCCGGCGAGGTCGAGGAAGACGCGGCGCACGAACTGCTCGTCCGAGGCGAGCGGATTGGGCTTCAGTTCCGCTTGCTTCAAACCTCCCTCCACCAGCATGTCGATGCGCGCGGCGGCCTGGGCGAGGTTCGGATCGGCGGGGATGCCGAGGCCTTCGGGCTTCAGGGTTTTCGCAGCCTGCTGGTCTTCCGCGGAGAGCTTGTCCAGCGGGATGCGATACACGTAGCCGTTGCGCACCTGCAGGAAGATCTGGCCGTTTTCGATCCCCCGGAAGGTCGCCTCCAGCTTGCGGCCCTGGGCGTCTGTCCAGGTGCGATAAACTTCATTATCGGCCTGAAGGCCGGTGACGAGCAAGGCACAGGCAAGGGGGAGGAGAAGGCGCGTTTTCATGGTGTGATCGTCCGGTGATCCGGTCCGATGCGCGGTTAAACGACGGGGCTCCAGGTAAGTTGCGGGTATTTTCCTGGGCGGGTAAATAAGTCTGCCCCATCCAAGTGGACTGACGTGAGAGGGTATTTGCCGGCCTAAATGGAAATGTTCCTTGAAACATGTGCTGAACGCTCTGAACTCCTGTCATTAGCTGTGGTTGTTCTTACGGCTTATAGAGTAACGCGAGTTGGCCCCTCAAATATTTTTATGAATTCCAATTCCCATCCATCAGGCATTGAATCTTCGTTGGATCCGTCATTTGGCTGGAATATAGGTACGATCACAGGGGTGGTGAAACAGCGTATGCTGGCACTGGTATTGTTGATTTTGTCCGCGCTGGCCTTGGCGGGCGGTTATCTGGCACTGACACCGGCGGTGTATGAGGCGAGGACGGTTGTGCAGGTGGAGCAGAGCACTCAGTCGGCGATCGCCCTCCAAGATCAGGTGCGGGAGGACCTGAAGACAGTGGAGATTCTGAAAACCATCGAGCAAAATCTGTCAAGCACCGCACTATTGCTGCGGGTGGCCAAGACGACCAAACTGGAACAAGACCCTCGTTTCACGAACGAAAGAGCAGGGCTGGCATCGAGAGTGTTGGGGTTGATCAAAAAGAACGCCAAGGAATCAAGGACAGAGGCGGCACTACTTCGCACCATGAGTGATCGCGTCAAGGTCGCTTTGCGGCGGGGCACGAGACTCATCGACGTGACTGTGCATGGGCAAAATGCCGAACTGGCGCGGGATCTGAGCCTGGCGGTTGTGGAAGAATACACCAAGCTGTACTTGGAACAGAAACTGGCCGCCTCAAAACCGGTCTATGGACATCTGGTGGGTGAGGCCGAGCGGCTGAAAAGGCAACTCGACGCCTCTGAGCAAAAGCTGCAATCCTATCGTGAGGACAAGCGCGCGGTATCTCTCGAACAAACGCAGAACATTGTGGTGGAGACCCTGAAAGACTTGAACAAAAGCCTGAGCGAAGCCCGCAGCATCCGCATAAAAATCGAGTCCGATGTGGCGACCTTGCAAAGCCGCCCGAATGATGTCTCGGCATACACTGGCGCATCTGCCACTTCCGACGTGCTGGCACTCAAACAGCGGGTTGCCGAACAGGAGGCGGCACTGGCCAGCCTGACCGAGCGGTATGATTCCAACAATCCGAAGTACCTGCAGGCGCGGAGCGAAATCGAAAAGCTCAAGCTTTCGCTGAGCAAGGCGTTAAAGGACGCCGCAGAGATGGTGAAGGCCTCTCTTTCCGCCGCGATGGAAACCGAGCAAAAACTTCTTGTGGCGCTGCAAGAACAGGAAAGGCGGGCGCTCGAACTCAACAAGAGATCCGTTCATTACAATGCGTTGAATCGCGAGGTTGAGTCTGACCGGGCGATGTATGAGGCGGTGCTGAAGCAACTCAAGGAAACGCAGATTGTACAAGGGGGCGAGCAGGGGGGGATTCGCATTGTAGAACCGGCTATCGTGGCGGATCGTCCGGTGAGCCCGAAGAAAAGCATGATCCTGGCCGTCGCGCTGATTCTGGGGATGACCGTGGGCGTTGCACTTTGCGTTGTCCCAACCGTACTGAGGGCTCCCTTCATGAACTCCGAAGATGCGGAGCAGCAACTGGGCATCCCCTCTGTCGGGATGATTCCCAAAGTCCGTCTCACGGGTGGTGTAAATGAAATTTATCTTGTGGACAATTCGCGTACGCTTGCGGCGGAGGCGCTGCGCTCACTGCGTGCGTCGTTGTGCTTGAGTGAAGGGCGCTCTTACATGTTTTGCAGCGCGCTGCCTGGAGATGGAAAAACGTTTTGTGCGGTGAATTTTGCCGCCGCGCTGGCGCTGGAGGGACACCGCACGCTGTTGATCGATGCGGATTTGCGCCTGCCGAGCATTGCCGGGCAGCTCTTTGGCAAGGAGCTGCCCGGTCTCGCAGATGTGGTGAAAGGAAAAATGACATTGAGTGAGGCCGTGCGCCCCGCCAAGATCGACAACTTGTTCGTCCTGACGGCAGGTTTGACCGTCGCCGGGCCGGCCGAGTTGCTGGCTTCTCCAAGCCTTGCAGGAATGATGGAGTCCGCCCTGGCTTCCTATGACCGTGTGGTGATCGATAGCGCGCCCGTTCTGGCAGTCAGTGACGCCTTGCGTTTGAGCGCTCAAGTTCAGCACACGGTGCTGGTGCTTTGCGCCGCCAAAACTCCGGGGCGCGCAGTGGCCAGGGCGTTGCATCTGCTTGCCAAAGCAAAAGGCAGGCCGCCCGTTGGCTTTGTGCTCAACCAGGTGACGAGCGGTCCAGTGGGCTACGGCAGCTACGGCTCCTACACATGAGCAAGTTCACACAAATGATCCGTCAGCGTCTGGTGCAGAATGCGCTTGCGCTCTATGGAGTGACCATCGCCAATGCCCTGCTGCCGTTGGTGCTCATTCCATATCTCGCCCGCGTTTTAAGGCCGGAAGCATGGGGCCTGGTGCTCTTTGCGCAGACGGCGGCCATCTGGCTCGGACTGCTGGTAGAGTACGGCTTTGCCTACTCAGCCACCCGGGAAGTGGCACGGCACATGGATCAACCGGAGAAACTGCGTCAGATCGTGGCGGAGGTGATGGGTGGGAAATTGCTGCTCTGTGTGATTGCCGCAGTCAGCTCGTTGATTTTGTGGCTCATGATTCCGGCGTTTCACGCAAGTCCGTTGCTGCTCGTGGGCGCTTTGTGGATCGCGGTGGCGCAGGGGTTGAGCCCGCTGTGGTATTTTCAAGGCGTTGAACGCATGCGTCTGCCAGCGGTTCTGGATGTGGTGTTTCGGCTGGTATTTGTCCTGAGTGTGTTCCTATGGATTAAATCACCCGATGATGCCGCTGCCGTGCTTGTCTTTCAGGCGGCAAGCATCACGCTCTCACTGCTGATATCGTTGCGGTTGATGTATCGCCAGGTCAGCGCAGGCGGGTGTTCGCTGACACGTGCATGGGAGACGCTGAAGGATGCGTGGCATTTCTTCCTCTTCGTCGCCGTCGTGAATGTTTACGGTAAGGCGAACAGCTTCATTCTCGGTCTCATGACGACTCCCGCGGCGGTCAGCTTCTACGGCGGGCCTGAGAGACTGATGCGCGGCATCCTCAGCCTCACAGGGCCGGTGAATCAGGTGCTGTATCCACGTCTTACACATCTGGTGAAGCATGACTATCCCGCTGCGCGTCAAACCGTGCGCCGCGGCACCGTGATGGTCGCTCTGATCGGTCTGTGCCTCGGTTTGAGCCTCACGCTAGCCGCTCCTTGGTTTGTGGGCTTGCTGTTTGGGAAAGGCTATGAGGCTGCGGTGCCGGTGCTGCGCGTTTT
>DAORHS010000547.1:0-3879 GCA_035438165.1 Prosthecobacter sp. | reverse complement strand
AAGGAGAAACAAAATATTAAAGCCCTGCTGCGTCTGCGTTTCGCCCACAAACCCTCCACGCTCAGCCTCAAGATCGCCGGCAGGGAGTTCATCACCGCCATCGACTCTTCGCCGATCGAAATCGACGCCGGTCTCGCTTCGCCCGAGGAAGGCGTCGATGCCTTTCTCAGCGCCACTTGGCCCGAAGGCACGCCCGACACCGCCCTCACGCTCGAAATGGAGCCCGACGGCCTCGAAGCACGCAGCGAGACACGCTGGTCCTCCGCAGGCAGCCTTGATGAAGTCATCACCTTTTCCTGGAAATGAGCACCGTGACTCATGACAAAACCAAGGAGCACGTCTGCTGGGGCGGCGGTGGCACTCACTCGCATCATCACCGGCTCGAGGTTGTCGATCTGAGCGTGCAGTATCAGGAAGTGCGGGCGCTCGAAAAAATCAGCTTCGCCACCGAATGCGGGCGCAGCATGGCGCTCATCGGCCCGAACGGCGCGGGCAAGAGCACGCTGCTCAAATCCCTCGCCGGACTCATCTCCGCAGACAGCGGCAAGATCCTCTGGCGCGGCAAACCGCTCACCCGCAGTAGCCACGAACTCGCCTATCTGCCGCAGCGGGGAGACATCGACTGGAACTTCCCCATCACCGTGCGCGGCCTTGTCGAGATGGGACGTTATCCGAATCTCGGCTGGTGGCGGCAGTACTCACGTCATGATGCGGACATCGTCGAGCGTGCGCTCACCAGCATGGAGCTGCGCGATCTCCAGGACCGCCAGATCAGCGCCCTCTCCGGTGGCCAGCAGCAGCGTGCCTTCATCGCACGAGCGCTGGCGCAGGAAGCCCATGTTTTGCTCCTCGACGAGCCTTTCACCGGTCTCGACAAACCCGCGCAGGAGAATTTGAGCCGCCTTTTCAAAGAACTCACCGCCGAAGGTCGCCTCCTCATCGCCAGCCATCACGATCTGCAAACTGTCACCGGCAACTTCGACGACGTCCTCCTCATCCGCCGCCACCAAATCGCCTTCGGTCCTGTCGCGGAGGCCTTCACGCCCGCGAACATCACCCTCGCCTACGACAACAGCGAACTGCGAACTGAGAACTGAGAACTGAGAACTGAGAACTGAGAACCGCTTCAGTCATGCCCACGATCACCGACTTCCTCGCCGAACCCATCGCCAAGCGCGCCCTCCTCGCGTGTTTGATGATCGGATTCGCCAACGGTTTCGTCAGCGCCTTCGTCGTGCTGCGCAAATCGGCGCTCAAGATCGGCACCATTTCGCATTCGCTTCTTCCGGGACTCGCCGTGGCCGTTTTGATCGCCGGTCTCTCGCAGTGGAGCGCGCTCGTCGGCGCCATCTTTGCCGCGCTCATCGTTGGCCTCGGCTCCATCTTCCTCTCACGCACCTCGCGGCTGGATCAGGACACGGCCATGGGTGTGCTTTACACCACCGCCTTTGCCGCCGGTCTGCTCATTCTCAAAAATCTCGACCTGCGCCAGAAGCTGGATGAATGGCTCTTCGGCAGCATCATCGGCATGGCCGACTCCGATTTGTGGATCGCCTTTGGCATCAGCGCCATCGCTGTCATCACGCTCACTGCGTTGCAACGGCCGCTGATCATCTATCTGTTCGAGCCCAACATCGCCGCCAGCCTCGGCGTGCCCGTGCGACTGCTGAACTACGCCACCTTCGGCGTCACCATCCTCGTCCTCGTGTCCTCGTTGCAAGCCGTCGGCTGCATCCTCAGCGTTGGTCTCATGGTTGCACCCGCAGCCACGATCTACCTTCTCACCAACAATGCCCGCACGCTGTTCTGGGGCGGCGGCATCCTCGGTGCGCTGGGCTCCTTGATCGCCTTTTTCCTCTCCTATCCGCTTGGCTGGAGCGTCAGCGCGACGATCATCGTCGTCCTCGGCGCTTTCTTCCTCCTCGCCTACATCTTCAGTCCGAAATACGGCCTGTTCAGCAGGCGCAGAGGAGTGGCATAGTTGCCCAGTCGCGCCGCGACTGGGGTTCGCTCTCCAGTTGCAGCGCAACTGGACTACTTGGCAGGGAGCACCTGCACGGCGTCGAGATGCACGTTGCCACCGGCACCAGCGGTGCGGAAGATCACGGCGGCTTCTTCACCAGCAGTGAACTTGAAGGTGCCAAGGCTGTATGCGCCCTGCGGCAGTGGCGCGGCCTTGGTTTGGTTCACGGTCACGGTTTTTTCGCCATCAGCGCTCAGCACGCTTACCGGAGTGGTCTTTCCGCGATTCTCGTGCGGCTGGAAGAAGATGCGCACCTCGTAGCTGCCCGTCTGTTTCACGCTGAAGGCAAAACGTGCGCTGGCGTTCTTGTCACTGCCGTAGCTGTAGTGCTCGCCAACATAGGGCTTGAGACCTTCGCCGTGCGCCCATTTGCCATTCAACTCGGCTTCTTTGTCGTCGATGACAATGCCTTCGAGCTTCTTCGGGTCGATGCTATCAGCGGAAAGGGCGACGTCGGGGAGCTTCTTGGCGTTTTTGGGCAGGTAGAGATCAGCTTCCAGCGTGTCGCGGCGCATCGCGCCGGGCTTGTTCATGAGATCCTTCAAGATGTCGAGATACTGCTCATACACACCGCGTGGTGTGGTGTGGTGGCGCACGCAAATCCACGCGGCCTTGCCCACGACCTCGCCCATCATGCCGCAGGTGCGCATGACGCGTGTGCTGCCGAGCGAGTTGCGATCCACGCTGATCGTGCGGCCCGCCATGAAGAGATTGCCAATGTCCTTGCTGTAGAAGCAGCGGTAAGGCACGGGATAGCCGTTTTTGCGATCCGTGTGCTTGCCGAACTCAGCGCGGCTGATGAAGGGATTGTCGGGGAAGTTCTTCGCATACTGCTCCTTCGGGTAATGCAGATCCTGATCCCACGTCGTCGGCACGCAGCCATCGGGATGGATGACGCCTTTGACCATGTCCTCGCCGTTCAAGATCATATCACCGACGATGCGACGGCTCTCACGCGGTCCGCCGATGTATGCGAGCCAGGTGAGGTCGTAGGGGCCATATTTGTCGGCCTTCAGCGTTTTCAACGCGGAGACAGCGCCATACACCGCGCGGAAGTTGTGGTCGCGGATGAGTTCGAGGTCGTTGATCGGATGCTTGTCGAAGCCGCTTTCCCAGAACCATTCGCCGTGGACGTACTCCTCGGGATTCGGCACCGGCGTGTAGCCAAGATCGAAGCCGGACTGATTGGCGGCATTCTTTTTGCCCACGGGAGCCATCGCCTTCGGCTCGGGGAAGTCTTCCAGCTTCAAAGGCAGAGCCCAAGGCGTTTTCGGCCAGGAAACGGGCTTCTTGAGGTTCTGCATCACCCACATGTTGCTCATGCCCATGCGGCCTTTTTCCTCCATCATGAACTCCGCGCCCGCCAGCGCACCCACGGTGCCGTGGCCGGTGCAATCAACGAACAGCTTGCCGACGAATCGCGTCTCCTTGCCGCTTTTCGTGTCGAGGCCGATGACGCTGCGGATGTTCTTTTTGTCCGCGTTCAGCTCCACGCCATAGACGTGCGTGTTCAGGAACAGCTCAATGGTCTTCTCCGCCTTCACCGTGTCTTCCTTGAGCTTGTCGTTGAATTCATCCGGCGAAGCAGCCGGACTGTTGCTGGCACGATCCGCGAACTCCTCGACGATTTCACCGAGATGCGGATACAAACCACGCCGCGTGCCGCCCATCGCCCAAACCTGGATCTCGCTCGAACCATTGCCGCCCAGCACCGGGCGGTTTTGAATGAACGCCACCTTCAAACCCTGGCGCGCGCCTGAAATCGCCGCGCCCATGCCGGAATAGCCGCCACCGACGACCACCAGATCATATTCCGGCGTCTCCGGCGCTTTCTCTGGCAGGCCAAGCATCTTCTT
>DAORHS010000546.1:0-3882 GCA_035438165.1 Prosthecobacter sp. | reverse complement strand
CGTACAACAGCGAAGAATTTGAGGAGATCGCAAAGCGCGGGATCGAGCTTTCGCCGGTTTCGGAGGTCCTGATCGAGGAATCGTTGCTCGGCTGGAAGGAATACGAGATGGAGGTCATGCGCGATCGGAACGACAACTGCGTGATCATCTGCTCGATTGAGAATTTCGACCCCATGGGGGTTCATACGGGCGATTCGATTACGGTCGCACCGATTCAGACGCTCACGGACAAAGAGTACCAGATCATGCGCGATGCCTCCTTCGCCTGCATCCGCGAGATCGGCGTGGAAACCGGCGGATCGAACATCCAGTTCGCCGTGCATCCCGACACGGGCCGCATGATTGTCATCGAGATGAATCCGCGCGTCAGCCGCAGTTCCGCGCTCGCGTCGAAGGCCACCGGTTTCCCCATCGCGAAGATCGCCGCGAAGCTCGCCGTCGGTTACACGCTCGATGAGCTGAAAAACGACATCACGCGCCACACGCCCGCCGCGTTCGAGCCCACCATCGACTACGTCGTCACCAAGATCCCGCGTTTCACGTTTGAAAAATTCCCCGGAGCCAACGAAACGCTCACCACGCAGATGAAATCCGTCGGCGAGGCCATGGCCATCGGCCGCACCTTCAAGGAGAGCCTGCAAAAGGCCCTGCGCAGCCTGGAGATCAAACGCTTCGGCCTCATCGGCGATGGTGCCGACAAGGAAGTCGATGACGAGACGCTCACCACCAAGCTCACCGTGCCGAACGCCGAGCGCATCTTCTTCCTCGGCCAGGCTTTTGCGAAGGGCTGGGATGTGGAGAAGGTCTTCTCGCTCACCAAGATCGACCGCTGGTTCTTGAGGCAGATTGAGGAGATTGTGAAGGAGCAGATCGAGTTGAACTACGAAGATGGTTCTGGCTCCGAGATTTTGATGAGTCTCAGCAATGCGCTACAAATCGGTTCGGACTTCGATGACGAGAATGAATTCGATGAAGGAGGCAGAGCTGAGGTTGCCGCGTTGCTCCGACGGGCCAAGAAGATGGGTTTCTCCGACGTGCAACTTGGTTCTCTTGTTCTTGGTGTCGGGGGTTCATCACTTCCCCAGGCAACATCGAAAATTCGTGCTGCGCGAAAGCAGCTCGGCATCATCCCCACCTACCGCCTCGTGGACACCTGCGCCGCCGAGTTCGAGGCCTTCACGCCTTACTACTACTCCACCTACGGCATCGAAGACGAGGTGCGCGACAACGACCGCAAGAAAGTCATGATCCTCGGTGGCGGCCCCAACCGCATCGGCCAGGGCATCGAGTTCGACTACTGCTGCGTCCATGCCAGCTTCGCCCTGCGCGAGCTCGGCTACGAGACCATCATGGTCAATTCCAACCCCGAGACCGTCTCCACCGATTACGACACCAGCGACAAGCTCTACTTTGAGCCTCTCACGCTCGAAGACGTGCTCAACATCTACGAGCGCGAAAACGTCAACGACCAGGTGCTCGGCGTCATCGTCCAGTTCGGCGGCCAGACGCCGCTGAACCTCGCCAAAGGCCTCGAAGAAAACGGCGTCCGCATCATCGGCACCTCGCCGAAGAACATCGAACTCGCCGAAGACCGCAAGATGTTCGCCAAGCTGCTCGACGATCTCGGTTTGCACCAGGCCCCCAGCGGCACCGCCACCTCGCTGGAGGAGGCCTTGGCCATCACGGCGAAGATCGGCTACCCCAGCCTCGTGCGCCCCAGCTTCGTGCTCGGCGGCCGCGCCATGCAGATCGTCTATAGCGACGCCGAACTCACCCACTACATGAAGAACGCCGTCGAGGCCACGCCCGACCGCCCCGTGCTCGTGGACCGCTTCCTCGAGGACGCCACCGAGGTCGATGTCGATTGCATCAGCGACGGCGAAACGACCGTCATCGGCGCCATCATGGAGCACATCGAAGAGGCCGGCATCCACTCCGGCGACAGCGCCTGCGTCATCCCGCCCTTCAGCCTCACGCCAGCGATGCAGGACCGCATCCGCGACGCCGCCAAGAAGCTCGCCAAGGCCCTCAACGTCCGCGGCTTGATGAACATGCAGCTCGCCGTCAAAGGCGACGACCTCTACGTCATCGAGGTCAATCCCCGCGCCAGCCGCACCGCGCCTTTCGTCAGCAAAGCCATCGGCGTCCCGCTGCCCAAACTCGCCGCCAAGATCATGGCCGGCAAGACCTTGAAGGAACTCGGCTTCACCGAAGAAGTCATTCCGAAGCATCACAGCGTCAAAGAGGCCGTCTTCCCCTTCAGCAAATTCACCGGCGTGGACATCATCCTCGGCCCCGAGATGAAGAGCACCGGCGAAGTCATAGGCAACGACTACGACCTCGGAATGGACTTCGCCAAGAACCAGGTGGCCGCAGGCGGCACCCTCCCCACGAAGGGCAACGTCTTCATCAGCGTCAAAGAAACCGACCGCCCCAACGTCGTCCGCATCGCCAAAGGCTACGCCGACCTAGGCTTCACGCTCTACGCCACCAGCGGCACCGGCAGCGTCATCAGCGAAGCAGGCATCCCCGTGAATATTTTGCCGAAGTTGGCAAGCGGCCAACGTCCGAACGTCATCGACCTGATGAAGAACAAGGACATGGCCCTCGTCATCAACACGCCGAGCGGCAAGAACCCCCGCGAGGATGAGGTGAAGATCCGCACCGCCGCCATGCAGAACCGCATTCCCATCATGACGACCTTGCGTGGTGCCGATGCCGCGCTGCGGGCGATCAAGTCACTGCAAGGGAGTGAAGTGCAGGTGCGGGCGTTGCAGGAGTATCATTCGTAACTTCGAGTGGCACTCGAAGTCGTTTTCCCATCATGCCCAAAGTCACGCCCATCGTCCCAGTTGTGTTCCCTGTCTTTGTTGATGAGGAACCGGCCAGTGCGACGCTCGACTTTGCCAACCATGATGACGTGATCGCCACCACACGCTGGAGAGTGCCACGCACCTTGATCGAGGCGCCGGCCATGCAGTCCCGCGCCGCCGATGCACGCGAGCTTGCCATGCTCGCCGCCAAACGCTGGCGGCACTACCGCACCACTCACACCATCGCCCACTCGCTGGATCAGCTTCGTGAACTGATCGCCACCGGCCCCGAGGGTGAATACTGCTTCCACCTCAAAGTCACCGCCGACTGGTTCCCCGCCAGTCTTGGCGGTGCGATGGTTCGGCGCACCTGGTGCCATCACCTCATGCTCGATTTCATGTTCGTGCATCCCAGCATCTCAGGCCGCAAGGTCAATGTCCGTGGCGTCGGGCTCGCCCTGTTCCAAGGAGTCTGCATGATTGCTCATGCATTGAAATGTCCGCTGGCCTGGGGAGAAGCCACCAAAGACTCGTCCACTTTCTACCAGCGGCAGCTTCAGCGACCTGTGAAAGATCGTTTCGAGATGGAGAAGAAGGAAATCGCCGCTTTCGCGGCGGAGTTCCTGGCCCGCGCCTCGCCATGAACCAAGTTCAAGTTGCCGATAATCCCCCTTCCCGCTAAAATGCCGTCATGAGACTCACCAAGCCCATCGAAAAGATGACTCCAGCAGAGAAGGCCGCGCTCGTCGTTCGCATGAAGGCAGCCGGAATCTACGACGACGACTTCGTCGGCTTCCTCGGCAACGTGAACCACCTGCTCTGGGCCGTTCCAGATCGCCCTGTCCGCCGCAAGAAGCCAGCCGCACGAAAAGCAGCGAAGGCCACTGCATGAGTGCCTCATCGCTGACAGAGGACCGCCCCAACGTCGTCCTCACACCAACGTTCGCCGACCTCGGCTTCACCCTCTACGCCACCAGCGGCACCGGCGGCGTCATCTCTGAGGCTGGCATCCCGGTGAACATCCTCCCCAAACTCGCCAGCGGCCAGCGCCCCAACGTCATCGACCTGA
>DAORHS010000545.1:0-3915 GCA_035438165.1 Prosthecobacter sp. | reverse complement strand
GGGGGTCGAGCGTGGGGGGGGTATGCGTCTCGCGGGCGGTTTGAAGAAGAGAGGGTTTGTTCGTGGGGTGGGTCCGATGCCGGGCCGTTCCGGCATGAGGGGGGTGCCGGGCGCAGCATACTCGGTGCCGGTGAAGTCGTCGTTGGCGACGTAGAAGTGGCCGTCGAGGTCGATCCAGTCGGCCCAAGGGGCGAGGTGGGCGGCGGCGGTGGTGCCGACGCGGGTCTCGATCATGCAGCCGAGGAGGATTTGCAGACTGTGTGCGCGCGCGGCTTCGATCATGGCGATGGCGGCGTCGAAGCTGCCGCATTTGAGCAGCTTGATGTTCACGCCGTCGATGAAGTCGGCGAGCGCGGGAATGTCGGCGGCGTTTTGAACGCTTTCATCGGCGAAGATGGGCGGCGGATTGCCAGGAAGACTGGCGCGGAGTTCTTCCCAGGCGTCGATGCCGTGGCGATGGTGAATCGGCTGCTCGATGAGTGCTGGAGAGTAGTGGGCCAGCTTTTCAATCATGAGCGCAGCCTCGTGGAGATCCCAGCCGCCGTTCACATCGAGCAGCAGTTGAGCATCAGGCGCGGCGTAGCGCGCGACGGAGACGATGGCGAGGTCGAGGCCGAGATCGCCAGAGCCGAGCTTGAGTTTGAGGACACGGAATTGTTTGGCGATGGCGCTGACTTTAGCGGCGAAGGCGGTGAGGTCGTCGGGGATGCTGAAGGAGCGGCAGCCAGGGGGCGCGGGTCGAGCAGGCGATCCCAATTTGAGTCTGGCCGCAGCAGCCAGGTTCTGACCTGTGGCGTGGCCGACGATGTCGTGCCGGAGGAGATTGAGAGCGAGGGCGGCGGTGCGCGGAAGTTGCTCTGGCAGCACAGGTTGGTTCAACACGGCCAGAGTTTGCTGCGGATCTTCGCCGTAGTAGGGAACGAAAGGAGCCTCGGCGATGCGATCACCTTCAGCGACGCGGAGCACCTGCCGCGTGGCGGAGGTGCCGTGGGCGATGCGGAAGGGTTCGACGAGATGGAGGGTTTTGATCTCGGAGTGCAAGCGGCGCAGTGAACGGTCAAGAGGTCAGGAGGTCAAGAGGAGGTCAAGGAATCGTCAAGGTGCGACGCTTGACCAGCTTGACCTTTGACGGCTTGACTTGCTCCCCTCTCACTACGGTTTCTTGTCGCGGCTGAACATGCGCTGGAAGAAGTTTTTCTTCTTTTCCAGCTCGACGGGCTCGGCGGCGGGAATGGGAGCGACTTGCGGGAAGCGCTGGGCGGCCTCGGAACCGATCTGCGTGCGGTAATCTTCGTTGAGCGAGGTGGAGCGAACGCTGTTGTTGTCGGTGACGACCTGGGGCTGGATGAAGACGATGAGTTCCTTGCGGACTTTGTTCTTGGTGTCAGTGCGGAACAGTTTGCCGAGGCCGGGGATTCTGCCGAGGATGGGCAGGCCCGTTTTGTCGATGGTGTTTTCCTCGGAGATGAGGCCGCCGAGGACGATGGTGTTGCGGTCGGGGATGGTGACGGTGGTGACGAGCTGCTCGGTGCCGATGATGGGCACTTCATTGGGCACGACGAGCTGGGTGCCGACGACGGTGTCATTGACCTGGGCGACGGTGAGGGTGACTTCGCCATCCTCATTGATGAGCGGGACGATCTCGAGCTTCAGCACGACATCGCGGTATTCGATGGTGGTGGTGGTGTTGCCAGCGCCGGCGCCAGCGGCGGCAATGGTGGTCTGCTGGGAGGGAACGGGAATCTGGCGGCCGGAGGTGATGGTGGCTTTTTTGTTGTTGAGGGCGAAGATGGAGGGCCGGGAGAGGATTTTGAAATTCTGGTTGGTTTCGAGGGCAGTGACGAAGACTTCGAGGCTGTCGCCGATGGCGCCGTAGAGATTGAGTCCTGTGGTGGGGCCGAAAGGAGTGGTGATGAAGTTGTTGCGGATGTCGTTGATGGCCCGGCCGACACCGCCAGCACCGCCGAGGATGTCCTGGCGGTTGGTGATGCCGCCAGCGGTGAAGTTGGTGCCGTCACCGGCGCGGCTGAGGCCGGAGATGTAGTCGATGCCGGACGTCATGCCGTCGGTGAGGGTGAGCTGGCCGATGACGGTGGCGAGATAAACCTGGGCAGGTTTGCGGTCGAGCTTGTCGAGGAGGCTGTTGGTCTTGTCGATGTCCTCCTTGCGGCCCATGACGAGGATGGAGTTCGACATGGGGTCGGCGACGATGCGGGTCTTGCCGACGAGGACAGAGACAGGGGCGTTGTTTTCCGTGGGGCCGGAGATGACATCGGCACGGGAGCCGATGCCGGAGCCGCCGGTACTGTCGTCTGTGGCACCGGCTGTGGCGGTGCTGCCGACCGTGCCGCCACGAGTGCCGGTGGTGGTTCTGCCGCCGAGGAGCTGGCTGCTGTTGGTGGCGAGCGCCTGCTGGCGCTGCTGCTGAATGGTGCCGCCGCCGGGAAGCTGGGTGGTGCCTGCGTTGACCTCCTGCAAAAGATCGACCAAGGCGCTGAGCACATCAAGAGCGGCGGCGTACTTGAGCTTGCGCTCGTAGGGCTCGGCCACTGTCAGCGGCTTGTCGAATTCGGAGATGAGGCTGGCGATGTAGGCGTAGTCGGCCGGAGAGGAAACGACCAGGATCTGATTCAGGCGCGTGTCGGCGACCACCTGGGCGCTGGGCTGGGCCATCTGGTTGTTCTGCTGCTGTGGCTGGTTGCCGGCGTAGATGACCTGCGGGCGCTGCTGCTGCTGCTGGTTGTTATTGTTGTCGTTGCGCCCCTCACTGGCGTTGCCGCGGATGGTGTTGATGCCCTTGGTCTCCTTTTCCTGCGCCTGGGCCGTGAGCGTGGCCTGGATGATCTGGGCGATCGTGGCGGCATCGCCATACTGAATGGGAATGAACTTCGTGACGAGCGAGGAGCCGGTGTCGCCCACATCGACCGCTTCGCGGATGCTGATGAGCTGTTTCACAACGGTGGCGCTCTCGGTGATGAGCAGGCCGGGCGGGGTGGTCACGGCGGTGATGCGTCCGTAGGCACCGAGACCGACGTGGCCGGAGAGCATCTGTGCGGCATCCTCAGGCGAGAGGTTGTCCAGCTTCATGAAGTAGGACACGATGCTCTCGTTGTCAGGAATGTCCTTCGCGCTGGTGTAAAACGTGACGCCATGGGAGAACTGCACGGCGTTGGCGCTTTGACTGCGTGACGGGAGAATTTTGGAGCTCTTGCCGCCGGGCTCGGTGACGATGGCGTAGCCGTTGGTGAGGAGTGAGGCTTCGATGAGCTTGATGGCCTCCTCTTTGGCCACCGGTTTGGGCGTGATGAGGCTGATCTGGGCTCCTTCGAAGATGCTCGTGTCCTTGATGAGCGTGAGCCCGGTCAGCTTCTCGTAGATCGCGAGGATGTCGGCCACGGGATTGGTGGCAAACTGCATCATCACCTGGTCACCCGTGATGGTGAAGGTTTCTCCCTCGCCTGGCGTGGCACCCGGAGCGCCTCCTTCAGCACCACCAAAACCGCGTCTCGTGCCGAATCCGGCTCGCCCACCACCTGGGGGAAAGCCGCCTCCCGGGCCGAATGCGCCGGGCGGGCGTGTGCCATCAGGTGGAGTTGCGGGTGCAGTGCCATTGGCGGGAGGAGCTGACGTTGGCGGTGTCGTAGGGGCAGATGGTGTGGTGGCAGGAGCTGCGGGTGTTGTATCCGATGCGTTTTGACCACGAACGAAGGTGGTCAATGCAATGAAGGTGAAGGTGTGGACAAGGAGACGGCAATGCATGTAAAACTGGGGTGCGTGATTGGCTGGTCAGGACGGCGGCAGGGGGCGTGTTATTTCCCGCCTTTGTCCTGCTTCTCGATCTTTTCAAAGATGGTCTTAACAGCGTTGCGGCGATCTTCTTCGGGCGCGTTACGAAATTTTTCATCGCTGAATTTC
>DAORHS010000544.1:0-3918 GCA_035438165.1 Prosthecobacter sp. | reverse complement strand
CGCCTGTTTTGCCTCCTTTTTGGTCATCAGCCAGCTTCTCTCTGCTGCCGAGCACGACGTCGTCATCTACGGCAGCACCTGTGCTGCCGTCACCTCCGCCGTGCAGGTGAAGAAGATGGGCAGGTCGGTCATCATCGTTTCACCGGACAAGCATCTCGGCGGTCTGAGCAGCGGCGGGCTGGGTTTCACCGACACGGGCAACAAGGCCGTCATCGGCGGGCTGGCGCGTGACTTTTATCACCGCATCTACATGCACTACGACAAAGATGCTTCGTGGGTGCAGCAGAAGAAATCCGAGTACGGCAACAAGGGCCAGGGCACGCCCGCGATGGATGGCGAGAACCGCACGATGTGGATCTTTGAGCCGCACGCTGCCGAGCAGGTGTTTGAAGACTACGTCAAAGAGTTCGGCATCGAAGTCGTGCGTGATGAATGGCTCGACCGCGCCAAGGGCGTGAAGAAGGACGGCGACAAGATCGTGTCGATCACCACGCTCAGCGGCAAGACTTATGCGGGGAAGATGTTCATCGACGCCACCTATGAAGGCGATCTCATGGCCGCTGCGGGCTGCGATTACCACGTCGGACGCGAGGCGAACAGCGTCTATGGCGAGGAGCACAATGGCATCCAGGTCGGCGTGCTGCATCACCGCCATCACTTCGGCGCGGTGAAGGAGAAGATCAGCCCCTACAAAGTGCCGGGCGACCCGAAGAGCGGCATGCTGCCGCGCGTGAGCGCCGCAGATCCCGGCATCAAAGGCGAGGGCGACAAGCGTGTGCAGGCCTACTGCTTCCGCAGTTGCTACACCACCGATCCGAGCAACCGCATCCCGTTTCCGAAGCCCGAGGGCTACGACGCAGGCCAGTATGAAATCCTCCTGCGCGTGCTGAACACGGGCTGGGGCGAGTTCTTCGAGAAGTACGATCCCATCCCGAATCACAAGACCGATACCAACAACCACGGCCCCTTCAGCTTCGACAACATCGGCATGAATTACGATTACCCCGAGGCCAGCTACGAGCGGCGACGGGAGATCATCGCCGAGCACCGCACCTACCAGCAGGGACTGCTCTGGTTCGTGGCCAATGACCCGCGTGTGCCGAAGAAGGTTCAGGAGGAGCTGCAAACCTGGGGCCTTCCGAAGGATGAGTTCACCGACAACGGCAACTGGTCCCACCAGCTCTACATCCGCGAGGCCCGCCGCATGATCGGCCTCTTCGTGATGACGGAAAACGAGCTGCGCAAAAAGAAACCCACGCCGGATTCCGTCGGCATGGGCAGCTACACCATCGACAGCCACAACGTGCAGCGCTACATCACGCCCGAGGGCTTTGTTCAGAATGAGGGCGACATCGGCGTCAGCACGAATGGCCCGTATGAGATCGCGTATGGCTCGCTGGTGCCGAAGAAAGGGCAGGGGAGCAACCTGCTCGTTCCCGTTGCCATGTCGGCCACGCACATCGCCTATGGTTCCATCCGCATGGAGCCCGTGTTCATGATCCTTGGTCAAAGCGCGGCCACGGCGGCGGTTTTTGCCATTGATGACAATCTCTCGGTGCAGCAGGTGCCCTATGTGAAGCTGCGCGAGCAGTTGCTCAAGGACGGCCAGATCCTGGATTTCAGCGGGCCGAAGAGTTCGCGTGGTGTCGATCTGAAGAAGATCAAGGGCATCGTCATGGATGACATGGACGCCAAGGTCACCGGTCACTGGCAGGAAAGCGGCGCGGCCAAGGCCTTCATCGGCGACGGCTACCGGCACGATGGCAACGCCAAGGACGGCCAGTGCAGCCTGCGCTTTGAGCCAAAGCTGACAAAACCCGGCAAGTATCGCCTCATGCTCGCCGCGCCGCCGAACAGCAACCGCGCCAGCAACGCGCCCGTGGAGGTGCAGCACCTCGGCGGCGTGAAGAAGCTCACCCTCGACCTCCGCGCTCCGAAGGAGGCCGAAGGCGTGCATTGGATCGACCTCGGTGAATACGAATGCGGCAACGACACCGCCATCACCATCAGCAACACCGGCACGGACGGTTACGTCGTCGCCGATGGCGTGCGCTGGCTGCCGGTGGAGGAGTGATGCATGCTCTTCTGGTGGGCCCGTGCATGCTCCGGACGTTTGTCGCAACCGACGCAGCCGTGCACGTTGTAAGTCATGATGCGGATCATGGCTTCGTTCGTTTCACGGGATGCGCCGGCTGCTGAAACAGCACGGCATCAACGGTAGTACCACCGGCCGGTGCGGCGGTCGTAGTAGCGTCTGCCATAGTAGTCGCGCTGGTCCTGGGAATTGCCGATGGCGTTGCCCGCCAGCGCGCCCAGGCCGGCGCCAATGGCGGCACCTTCCAGGCCACGTCCGCTCTGGCTGCCGATGATGCCCCCGGCCGCGGCACCGCCCAGCCCGCCGATGACGGCTCCGGTCTGGGCACGAGGGCCGGTGGCACAACTGATGAGCGAGCATGCGATGATCGAGTTTAAAAGGAATGTTTTCATGAGGATGGTGGGGGTTTTGAGCGGCGGGTTGATTGGGTGCTGCTCCTCCACTATTCGAGGCTCCGGTCCCCTCCGGCTGTATGGATGGAACAGTGACCGCCCCCTCAAACACGAGAGCAAGCAGGGCACCCAACAACACAAGCCCAGATCCAACGGCCAACAGAATGAAAACAGTGCGCCACTTTATACGGGTTTTTAGCGTCCAATTTCCTTTTTAACTCCTGCCGCTTTTGTCTGAGAAAATCGTTGAACTGCTTTTTTCCATTCCTCGAAGCGAGTTGTATTCTCGCACGGTTGGGACCGATTTTCGGCGTCCAAAGATGTAGGGGGCTCTCCATGAGCGCCTTCTTGGTACCGGAATCAAGGTGTCCTCCGTGTGACGGCTCGTATGGTGCAGGCGGAGTGCTGCCCCCGCGCTCCGATCTACCCCGCCTCCGTCGGCAACGAATTGCGCTTGCAGGCGAACCAGGGGTTGCATTAGCCTCGCGGCAAGAGAGCCCTATCACTCCACCAGATCCCATGAGGCAGCTCATTCTTTCCCTTCTCCTGATGGCGCTCGCCGCCGGTCCTGCCTCGCGGCGGATGTTTATCCCCACCAGCCGGCGTACCCATGCGCGAGTCCGGATCAGATCGGCTACGGGAGGAGAGACCTGTTCGTAGAAACGAATGTACCCGCGACCAGGCCGGTGCCGGGTCAGACGTTCGTCATGGAAACGACGTAGTGTCTGGACAGCGGGATGTTTGGCGGACTCGCAGCAGGCGGTGGCGACGAAGCAGGCGGATTTGCGCTTGATGTTTTTCAGAGCCTTAACGTCGAGCGCAGCGGCCCAGCCTTTGCGGTGAAACAGGATCATGTTCTGATGCTTGTCGCGGGCCCATCGGTTGATCAGACGGAGCGTTTCATCGTGCCCCACAATGCCATCGCAGCTCGAAAGTTGTTGCCGCGTGTTGTCCTGCTCGAAATCCACGTCGCTGATGACAAAGATCTTTGCCAGTGCTGGATTGGGTGTCCGTGCCAGTTCGGCGAGATCGCCCCAGTCCACCATTTGAATGGGAGTGGTGACGAAATGTGCGCAGTAGGCTTCAGGTGCGATGACATACCTCGCGTCATCAGCTTTTGTGAAAATCCGGTTAGTCCCGCAGATTCAGATGACGGGGAGTATAGATCAGCATTGGTCGCAAGATTGCTACGCGCTCCCTGATGATGCAGCATCGGCGTTTAACTATCTTAGAGGTATGGATGGCTGCGGAAATCCCCAAATTAATTATGTTACCGGTAATACGACCCGTTTCAGGTATTCGGGGAATGCATGCTTTCTATTGGGATGGTATGACAGTACTTCAGGGGATAAAAGAAACATGGTAAACATTGGTCCTTTTAACATGAATTCCGGTGATACACAGGTAGTCGTTTACCTTTACTCTATAGCA
>DAORHS010000543.1:0-3919 GCA_035438165.1 Prosthecobacter sp. | reverse complement strand
AAGGCGATCACGCCGAAGACCAAGGTCATCGCGATGAACTTCCCAACCAATCCCACCGGCGGCATCATGCCGGAGGAAGAGCTGGCGAAGATCGCCGCGCTGGCGGTGAAGCATGATCTGCTCGTCTTCACCGACGAGATTTACAGCGAACTGCTGTACGATGGTCGCCAGCACAAGAGCATCGTCGAGTTTCCCGGCATGCGTGAACGTACCGTGCTGCTGCACGGCTTCAGCAAGGCCTTTGCCATGACCGGCTGGCGTCTCGGTTACGCCTGCGCTCCGGCACCGCTGCGTGAGGCGATGATGAAGATTCATCAATACTGCATGCTCTGTGCTCCCATCATGAGTCAGATGGCCGGCATTGAAGCTCTGAAAATGGGCGAGACCGCCTACGAGGACATGCGTCAGAGCTACGAGCAGCGCCGCAACCTCATCGTCAGCCGCCTCAACGGCATGGGACTGCACTGCTTCAATCCCGGCGGCGCCTTCTACGTCTTCCCCGACATCCGCAGCACCGGTCTCACCAGCAAAGAGTTCGCCATCCAGCTTCTGGAGAAGAAAAGCGTCGCCGTCGTCCCCGGCAGCGCCTTCAGCAGCGCCGGCGAGGGCTTCGTCCGCTGCTGCTACGCCACCGCTCCCGAACTCATCGCGAAGGCGATGGATTTGATGGAGGAGTTCGTGAACGAGGTGCGGAAGTGAGGGCTCCTTCGCTTTGACTTAACATTAGCTCCATATTTTGGTAGGGGGGGGGCCGCATTCGTGATCAGGTCCTCAAGGCCTTCGCCACCTCGGTAATGGCTCACCAGAATCTCACGCAATGCACGTTCTGGAACCTCCGAAACCGAAATGATGGTATCGGCCGATGTGGGAAGCACTCCAAGAAATTGGTGTTTCTTGCCGCTCCGGTAGACGATGTTCGAACCTCTGCTGGTTGGGATTACGATTAGCGCGGAGCCGGCGTCAGAAACCCACTCCATGCACGGCGAGCAACAATGGAAACCTTCCGACCTCAACCGTTCTTCGGCCAAAATCTCCGAATCCCAATCATGCCGACGGTAGAGTTCGAGTGCGTCATCCAACGCAACAGAACCAAGCAGCTCTGGCTCACTGTCGGAACGTTGGAGGAAGATCTGCATTTCTTGAGCTAACAGGTGAATGATCGACAAAGAGGTTGTTTTGTCAGCGGCTTTATCGCTGACAGAAGTGTTGCTTTGTGCCGGGTTTTTGAGTTCATGCCGTTGTGTTGGCCCTTCGTCACGGCCTGATCACGCCAGCCGGAACAGCTTCTTCGAGTTCTCGAACAGAATCTTGCGTTCGACGGTCTTGCTGGGCGCGAGTTTGCGGATGGCGGCGAGGGTGGCGGCGCCCTGGCAGCCGGGTCCGCGGCCGAGGTGATCGGCGCAGTCGCTGCCGTAGAGAACTTTGTCCTGATGGCGCTGGAAGAAGGCGGTGGTGTGCTCTTCATCACGCGTGAGAGCCAGCAGGCCGCTGCCGGCGGACATGTCGGCGAACATGTTTGGGTAATCGGCGAGGTAGCGATCCGTCAGGCCACCGGGAGTGATCTTGCCCTTCGGGTAGTTCACCTTCTGATCATGATTCTTGTCGATGTTTCCCCAAAACGCCTGCGCATGGCCGATGAAGTTCGTGTGGGGAAACTTGGCCAGCATCGTGTGGAAGCGGTCGTAGCCGAGGTTGTAAGTTTGATGCTGGAAGTGCAGGAGGATGGGCACCTTGTAGGCGGCGGCGAGCTCGTAGAGCTTCTGGCTCTCGGCTGAATCGCACTCCACCTTGAACTTCTGCTCGGCGATCATGCAAGCACCTTGCTTGAGCCACATCTCGATCTCCGCCGGGGCGGAGTTGAGATCCGTCACCTCATTGCAGGCCCAAAGATAAGCATCGGGGCGCGCCTGGGCGAAGTCGCGCGCCCACGCGGTTCCAACACACTTTGCGGCGAGGCCGTTGGAGCGGCCTTCATGCGTTGAGGGCCGGTTTACCATGGTTCCGGCGGGCAGGATGATCGTTTTCGTCACGCCCATCGCCTTCTGATGCAGCACCAGATGCTCATCCGTGCGCAGGTGGTAGTTCATGTGCTGGTGGATGTCGATGACCGGCTCGGTGGCGGCTTCCGTTTGAGCCAAACTGCGCGCTGCGAGAGCGCTGATACCGGTGGTCAAAAATGTACGGCGTGAAGTCATGAACCCATTACGCCGCCGACGGAGCGATGTTGCTCAGCGAAAAACAGCGACGCTGCTCAAGCCTTCAGGCCTTGCGTGTCGGCCAGCTTGGCACCGGAGTAGATCATGCCGGTCTGAACGGTGCCGGTCAGGTTCGCGGCGATGAGGTCGGCATTGGTGAAGTCGGCATTCGTCAGATTGGCGCCTTCGAGATTCGCACCGGAGAGATCCGCACCACGGATGCTGGCATTGCTGAGATTGGCATGGCGCATGGAGACGCCGCCGAGATCCGTGCCGCTGAGGTCGGCCCCGCTCAAGTCGGCATTGTCCAGATTGGCACCACTGAAATCGCCCCCGGACAGATTCGTGCCCGCCAGATTCGCCTTGGTGAAGGTGGTGCCTACAAACTGGGCCTTGGCCATATTGAGGTCGTTCAGCGTGGCTCCCGCGAGGTTCATGCCGGTTTCATCGAGCTTGCGCCCGCTCTTGCCTCCGCTTTCGAGCCATTGGGTGTGAGCGAGGAGTTCTTCGGTGGTGATGCTGGCCATAGGAGTTCAAATGAAAACCCGATTTACGATGCCGTAAATCGGGTTTTCGAACTTGTTTGTGATGCGGAAGCGGATCAGGCGTTGACTGCTGCCACGATCTTCTTCGCGGCGTCGGTCAGGTCGCCGGCGCTGGTGATCTTCAGACCGCTGGAGGCGAGGGTGGCCTTGCCGGCTTCGACGTTGTTGCCTTCGAGGCGGACGACGAGCGGGATGTTCAGAGACACTTCTTTCGCCGCGGCGATGATGCCGTGGGCGATGATGTCGCAGTCCATGATGCCGCCGAAGATGTTCACCAGGATGCCCTTCACGTTCGGATCGCCGAGGATGATCTTGAAGGCCGCGGTGACCTGTTCCTTCGTCGCGCCGCCGCCGACGTCGAGGAAGTTGGCAGGTTCGCCGCCGTGGAACTTGATGATGTCCATCGTGGACATGGCGAGGCCCGCGCCATTGACGAGGCAGGCGATGTTGCCGTCGAGGCCGATGTAGTTGAGGCCGAATTCGCTCGCGGCGACTTCGCGGGGATCTTCTTCGGTGGTGTCACGCATCGCGATGACGTCCTTCTGACGATAGAGGGCGTTGTCGTCGAAGTTGAACTTGGCGTCGAGGGCGACGACCTGGCCGTCCGTGGTGATCGCGAGCGGATTGATTTCCACCAGAGAGCAATCGGCCTTGAGGTAGAGGTTCCAGAGGGCGGTGAAGAGTTTCACGGCCTGGTTCATCTGCGGGCCGCGCAGATTGAGCGAAGCGGCGATCTTGCGGCACTGGTAGGCCTGAAGGCCGAGGGTCGGGTGAATGAATTCCTTGGTGATCTTCTCCGGCGTTTTCTCGGCGACTTCTTCGATGTTCATGCCGCCTTCGGTGGAGGCGATGATGGCGTGGCCGCTGGTGCCGCGATCAAACAGGATGGCGAAGTAGTATTCCTTCGTGATGTCCACGGACTTCGCGATGAGCACCTTGCTGACGAGCTTGCCTTCGGGGCCGGTCTGGTGGGTGACGAGCGTCTGGCCGAGCATCTTGCCGGCGATGTCCTGCGCCTCCTCGGGGGTGTTGACGAGATGCACGCCGCCTTTGAAGCCGTTCTTGAAGGTTCCTTTGCCACGACCACCGGCATGCACCTGGGCTTTGACGACGAGGCCCGCACCGCCGATCTCGCGCGCGGCGGCACCCGCCTCCTCCGCCGTGCTGGCTACGATGCCT
>DAORHS010000542.1:0-3934 GCA_035438165.1 Prosthecobacter sp. | reverse complement strand
CACGCGCCGAAGCGTGGCATCACGGGCTGGCAGGTGGGTGATCTAGCGCCGGTGCTCATGCGGGCGAAGGCGGACGCGGATTTGACGAATCGCGCGAACTGGAGCTTCGCGAGCGAACTGGTGTTTGAAGATGCGCCGGAGACGCGGATGCCGAATGCCTTCGGACTGCCGTTTCATCCGGTGGACCGGAAGAAGGTGACGTTTCTTGTTCCTCCAAAGGGGCGCGGCATCGCGCCGCCGGGCTGGCTGGAGACGAATGTGGTGCAGTTCACCGATCCTGATCACGTCTGGCATGATCCCGCAGGAAAAACCTTCCATCTCTGGATGCGCGCACACACCGGCATGACGAATTACGCCGCCATCGCACAGGTGAAGGAAAACGACGATGGCAGCATGACCACCTCGCTCGTGAAATCGCCCGCAGGCACGCCGATGCTCTACGTGCCGTGCCCTGGCGGTCAGATGCGCTTTCATGTCGAGTTTGACGCGAAAACGAAGCTCTACTGGCTGCTCAGCTCGCAATCCACCGACTCCATGATCCGCCCGGACGCCATGCCAAAAGATCGCTGGGGCACGCCGGACAACGAGCGGCATCGCCTCGTGCTTCATTTCTCGAAAAACATGATCGACTGGTGCTTCGCCGGACTCGTGGCGAAAGGCGACACGCCGAAGGAAAGCCGCCACTACGCCAGCATGTGCATCGATGGCGACGACCTCGGCATCGTCAGCCGCAGCGGCGACGAACACGCACACTCCGCACACAACGGCAATTTGATCACCTTCCACCGCGTTCCCAGTTTCCGCCACCTCGTCTATTGAACCATGAAATCCGCCCTTTTCTCCCTCTGTCTGGTCGCGTTACCCGTCGCCGCTCAGCCGCTCAACGTCCTCTTCATCGCCTCCGACGATCTGCGCAATGATCTCGGCTGCTACGGACACCCGCAGGTGAAGACGCCGAATCTCGACCGTCTTGCAAAGCGTGGTCTCGTGTTCAACAACGCTTACTGCCAGCAGGCCGTGTGCAATCCTTCGCGTGCTTCGATCATGACGGGGAGGCGGCTCGATGCGCTGCACGTGTGGGATCTGGCTACTCACTTCCGCGACACCACGCCGGATGCGGTGACGCTGCCGCAGCACTTCATGAAGAGCGGCTACTTCACCCAGAACATCGGCAAGATCTTTCACAACTGGATTCACAAGGTGCAGGGCGATCCTGCCTCTTGGAGCGTGCCGGCGCAGATGCATTTCGCGAACCACGGGGCCGACAAGCCGGAGATGAAAGGCCCCATTCCACCCAGCAGCGCCATCGATCCGAAATGTGAGTGCCGCGACGTGCCGGACGAAGCCTACTTCGACGGTCGTGTGGCGAGACTGGCCGTTGAGGCGCTGGAGCAGCGAAAGGCCGAAGCGAAGCCGTTCTTCCTCGCGGTTGGATTCTGGAAACCGCACTCGCCCTTCAATGCGCCGAAGAAATACTGGGATCTGTATCGCCGTGAAGACATCGCCATGCCGAAGAATCCCGAATGGCCGAAGGACGCGCCGCGCATCGCGTGGCACGACAGCCGCGAGATTCTCGGCACCGGTCCGAAGGCGCGCAAAGTCACCGCGGACAACATCCGCGAGATGCGGCACGGCTATCTGGCGAACATCAGCTACATGGACGCTCAGGTCGGCAAGGTGCTTGATGCCCTCGACCGCCTGCAACTCACCGACAACACCGTCATCGTCTTCTGGTCCGACCACGGCTATCACCTCGGGGAGCAGACCTTGTTTGCGAAGACCTCGAACTTCGAACTCGACGCACGCGTGCCCATGATCATCGCCATGCCACAGATGCAGACCGCCGGACAAAAGACAAGCTCACTGGCCGAGCTGATGGACCTTTATCCGACACTCGCCGAGGTCTGCTCGCTTCCGAAACCGACCGGCACCGACGGCGTCAGTCTCGCGCCCATTCTCGCCGATCCCACCGCCACCGTGCGCGAAGCCGCGCTCACGCAGCACTCCCGGCCCGCCTACTACGACCGCGAACCCGAAAAGGTCCCCACCCACATGGGCTACACCATCCGCAGCGCCACGCATCGCTACACCGAATGGCGTGACTGGAAGACCGGCGAAACCACTGACCGCGAACTCTACAACCACGTGAACGATCCCGACGAGACCGTGAATCTCGCCGGTCACGCCGATCAAAAAGCCGTCGTCGAGAAGCACGCCGCCTTGCTCAACAAGATGAACCCCGTCTGCACGTCGGGATGGAAACCGGCGCTGCCATGAGAATCAAACGCCTGACTCTTTGGCTGATGCTCGCTGCGTCGGCAGGCGCAGCCGAGCCGCATTTGCCACCGGGGACGAAGGCACTGGCATCAGCAGCTCCGGGAGGACGTGGGCCGCTGGCGTTGGTGAATTTGAATCATCATGTGCTGGGGCATGCGCGAGTGTTTGGCGGGAAGGAGCCGGATTTGTTTTTGGCGGGGTATGGCGGTCCGCAGGCGGTGCATTTGTTCAAGCGGGTGGACACGGCGGAGAACGGGGCGCCGGTGTTTGCGGAGCCGGTGGTGGTGAAATGTGCCTTCAAGGACAAAGGCAGCGTGTTTCAGACAAAGGACGGCACAATCAAAGGCTTATGGATCGACAAAGATGAACTCGTCACGACTCAGTTTGACCGCGAGAAACTGGAGTTTCGTGAAACGAAACGCGAAAAGCTGCCGAACGCTGTGAAGTCGCCGTCGAGCCTCGGCGTGATCGCAAATGGAGATGGCTATGACTTGGCGTTTGAGATCTCGAACGGAGCCAAAGGCGCAGAAGGCAGCCCGAACACGGAGGAGTGGCGGCCCTTCAACTCATCGGGCATCGCGGTGGGTGAACTGCGGTATCGCTATCTCGTTGGATGGCCCGCGAAGGGCGAGGTGAAGCAGATCACGAAGACGAAGAACGAGGTGTATTTCTCGATGCATGGCCTTACGAGCATTAATCTCGGCCCGGGGCACGAGCGCGACCTCATCACGGGTTCGCGGCAGGGAAATTTGGTGTTTTATCACAACAAGGCGGCGAGCGGCTTTGATCTGGAAGTGAAGCGACTCGTCGCGGGCGAGGATGGGAATGCGCTGCGGCATCCGAGCATCAATCCAAGCGTGTCGGCGTATCCGGGCGGCCTGATCGCGTGTGGTGAGGGTTCGTTGTATTTTTATCGCTTCACCGGGAAGTGGGCGAAGACGGGCGCGCCGGTGTTTACGGAGCCGGTTTCGGTGCTGCAGGAGAACGCGGACCTCTACGCGGGCACGCTACCTTCACCGACGACGGCGGACTGGAATAGCGATGGCGTGCTGGACATCCTGGCGGGCAATTCGGAGGGCTTTGTGCTCTTCTTTGAGAATATCGGCAGCAATGACGAGCCGAGGTTCCTGCCCGCGACGCGTGTGCAGGCTGGTGGACGCGAGATTCAGGTGCAGGCGGGTTATTCTGGCAGTTTGCAGGGCCTGCAGGAGGCGCGCTGGGGCTATCTCTCCCCGAATGTGATCGACTGGAATGGCGATTCGCTGCCGGACATCATCACCGGTGACATCACGGGCGATTACCTCATCTACCTGAATCGCGGCACGAAAACGGAGCCGAAGCTCGATCCCGCGCATCCGCTTTACTGCGACGGCATCGACCTCCACGGCATGTGGCGTTGCCGCCCAGCCGTGGCAAAAATTGGTGATCGAGTCGCACTCGCCATCGTAGATGGCGATGACCATTTTCACCTCTACTGGCGCATCGACGACTACAACGTGGAAGATGGTGGCAAGCTGAAGCTCGACGACGGCAAACTCATCGGCACGAGCGGCGGTGTGGGTGGCATGAGCGGACGCTGCAAACTGGACTTCTTCGATTGGAATCAGGACGGCGTTCTCGATTTTATCATCGGCACAGGGCGTGTGGTTTCCATTCC
>DAORHS010000541.1:0-3935 GCA_035438165.1 Prosthecobacter sp. | reverse complement strand
ATGGCGGGGCCGTTTTGTTGCCACGCACGGCATCGCATGTCATGATCGCCGCCATGCGCTGGCTTGTTCGTGCTCTCATCCTCATTCTCTTCCTCGGCGGCATCGCGTGGTTTCATCACGTCCGCACGCATCGACCTCAACGCATCGAGGCAGCCACACGCGCTGGCATTCTGCTTATCGGCAACGGCACCGAGCCCAGCACGCTCGATCCCCAGCTCGCCACCGGCCAGCCGGAGCATCACATCTTCCACGCCATCTTCGAGGGCCTCGTCGCACCCGCGCCCGACAATCCCGATGCCGACGGCCCGGGTGCCGCCACAAGCTGGACGCACGAAAACTTCACCACCTGGACCTTCAAACTCCAGCCACGGGGCAAATGGAGCGACGGCACACCCGTCACCACCGCAGACTTCGTGTACGCCTACCGCCGCATCCTCACCGCCCAGTTCGGTGCCGACTACGCCAACATGCTCTACCCCATGCTCAATGCGGAAGCCTATCACACCGGCAAGCTCACTGACTTCACGCAAGTCGGTGTCAAAGCCCTCGATTCGCTCACCTTGCAGATCACCCTCGCCGGCCCGGCTCCTTATCTGCCCAGCATGCTGAAGCACTATTCGTGGTTCCCCGTGCCAAAGCACGCCATCGAGAAACACGGCAAAATGACCGACCGCAACACGCGCTGGACCCGCCCCGGCAATCTCGTCTGCAACGGACCCTTCGTGCTCTCAAGCTGGCGTATCAATCAAGCTGTCGAAACCGTCCGCAACCCGCACTACTGGGACGCCGCCAGCGTCAAACTCAACGGCGTCACCTTCATCCCCATCGTCAGCGACACCACCGAAGAGCGTGCTTTTCTCGACGGCCAGCTCCACCTCACCAACACGCTCCCGCTCGCGAAAATTCCCGGTTATCGCGAGTCGCGGCCCGATTTCTACCGCGATGAACCGCTGCTCAGCACCTACTTCTACCGCATCAACACCACCCGGAAACCCTTCGACAATCCACTCGTCCGCCGCGCCCTCGCGCTCGCCATTGATCGCGAATCCATCTGCCGCAACATCCTTCGCGCCGGGCAAAAGCCCGCCGTCGGCCTTACCCCGCCCGGTTGCGGCATCGGTTATCAAACGCCCGCCATCATGCGCTTCGATCCCGCCGCCGCGCGCAAGCTGCTCGCCGAAGCCGGCTTTCCCGACGGCAGAAACTTCCCCGCATTCGACATCCTCATCAACACGCTCGAATCCCACCGCACCATCGCCGAGGCCGTGCAGTCCATGTGGAAGCAGCATCTCAACATCCCCGTCCGTGTGTTGAATCAAGACTGGGGCGTCTATCTCGAATCCCAGCGCAAGCTCGAATACGATGTCTGCCGCGCCGGCTGGGTCGGTGATTACCTTGATCCCTCCACCTTCCTCGCCCTCTGGAAAACCGGCGACGGCAACAACAACACCGGCTGGGGCAGCCCGCGTTACGATGCCCTGCTCTCGCAGAGTTTCCTCGAAGGCGATCCCGCCAAACGCTTCACCATTCTCCAGGAGGCCGAAACCCACATGCTCGAAGCAGCGCCGATCCTGCCGATCTACTGGTACGTCCGCTCCTATCTCATCCATCCCAGCGTCAAAGGCCTGCTGCCATCACTGCTGGAGCATCGCTGCTACAAGGCGGTCGAATTCAAGCCATGAGGCTGCAAACAAAAAGGGCGCGGGAGAATCCCCCTCGCCCTTTTGTTTTCAAATCAGCCGCCCCATCAATCCGCCTTGCGCCAGATCGTCGTCAGCGTGCCTTTGAATATGATCTTCACGGCCTGCGATGACACCAGCTCACGGAAATGCGGCGATGCCTCGCGTTCCACGATCTCCCATTGTTCAATGTGATCACCGTTCAACGTCGCATGCACCGGAATGGACTCGGCATGCTTGCAGACAAAACCGTTTTGGCGTTCACGCTCGACGCTCCAGCCCGGCGCGAGCTGCCATGTCACGACATGCGGCGTTTCGGTGCCAACCTCGTCGCAGATCTCCACATAACCCTCAGCCACGTGCACAGCACGCTGTACGCGTTGTCCTTCGCAGTCGAAGCTCATCACGCAAATGTCCCCGCTGATCTCCAGTTCCGGCGTCGCATGATGTTTCATCCAGAGAAATGGTCCCAGTCGATGTGGCGTCTGTCGTCCAGAAACTGGCACCGGCCCGTTGTGCGCCTCCCATGAGGCCAGCCGGGTGCGCAGCGCGGTGTTGCCGTAATAAGCGCCGGTTCCCGGATCAATGATCAGCGCATGCTGCTCAAACCAGAGCGACACATGGAGCGCATCGAGATGCCCATGCGCTGCCATGCTGCCAAGTCCAAGGGACGAAGCGTCCGCGCGCACCGTCCAGCGCGCATCACGCCAGAGCACCTGCCCGCTTTCTGGGTGTGCCAGCCACTTGCTGCGCATCGACGCTTTCACGCCCTTCGGTGGCTCTCCCAACCAGTAGCGCAACGCCGAGCCATCCGCGCGTCCCAGCAACCAGCCGCGAAACTCAGCGGCCGCGTTGGCGCGTTTCACCGCGAGCGGCAGCACCTGCGCGTCATCCGAGTCACCGAAATCCCAGCCGTCCGGCGTTTCGGCGACATCGACGAAGAATTGCGCCGCTTTGAGAAGTCGTTCCAAAACTTTCCCCTTCAAACCACCCGCAGCCATGCCGGCATGCCAGCACATCTCCCACGCAAAGAGGTGATAATGCAGCGCCTGCTCCTTGTTCCCTCCATCAGGCGCGAATTGACGCAAAATCTCGCGCTCCAGCAGCTTCCACACGCGCTGCGCCGGGCAGATCATGAGCGCCAGCGAAGGCCAGCGCGTGATCGCCATCACCAAGGCGCTGAGTTCACCGATGAGATGGTTGTTGGCCGAGGAACCGAACGATCTCCGCTGCCACCCCCACCACGCATGCACGGGAACGATGCGCGACGTGAGCTCATCCTGCCGGCGTGCCAGCTCGGGGTCGTTGCAGCCGCGAACGAGCGCGTCGAACCAGCAGAAATTCATCAAACGCAGGGCGGCTTCGAGCGGACTGGTCCAGTTGATGCCGTGGCCGGGCGGGTTACGGTCGCACCAGTCTTCGAGCCAGAGCTGCGAGACGCGGATCGCATGCACGTCGCCATTGAGCGCGCTGTGCATCGCCATGCGCGTCATTTCGGACCAGCGATTGATCTCCCAGATGGCGCGTGCGTCGGCATCGTGCGGCAGATGACGATGATCCAGTTTTCGCGACGGCGTGTCGGGATCAATCACCACGCCCAGCGTCGCATCGCGATGCCAGCACGGCGGCGCGCCGACCTCGACGCTTTTCCAGCCAAAAATCTGCCACTCGCCGCGCACCAGCTTCTCCGCATCGGCGGCCAGTTGCTTGCGCAAGTCTGGAGGCACATGCTGTCGCCACGGCAGCTTCGGAAAATCGGCAAACGTGCCGTCCCACGCTCGGCGCGAGATGCGTTTGAGCTTCGCGGGTTCATTGCACCTGCCGAGGCGCTCCCTCATGCGATGCACGATCTCGCCCGCGCTCATCGCGCGCAGTCTTTGGGCATACCAGGCGATCTTCATCACAACGCGATTCCTCGTCCCTCGCGGATCGACTCCAGCACCGCAAACGTCAGCCGCATGCTTTGCCGCGCCTGCTCATAGGGCAGCGGATGCGGCGATCCGCCCTTCAAAAAGGCCAGCCAGGCCGCCATTTCCTCCGCATGGCCCTTTGACGCGAATTTTTTCACTGTCTGTTTGCGATTTTGGAAGATGGAGAGCCGCATGAAGTTCTCGCACTCCACGACAGAACCGTTCGCGAACACCCGAAACGTTTCCTTCGGGAACGCCGAGTCGCCTTCCGCCGAATAAACGATCTGCGCCGACGAACCATCGGCGAACTCAATTTGAGCCGTCACCGAATCCGGCACCGTCGGAC
>DAORHS010000540.1:0-3941 GCA_035438165.1 Prosthecobacter sp. | reverse complement strand
CGCATCGTCGATATGCGCATGGAGCGGCGCAAGGGGACGGGCACGAGCGTGGCGAATGCCGGAATCCTCTCCGAACGGCTGCGGGCGGCGATCACTTCGCGTCTGGAGAAGAAGGAGCAGACGATCCTGTTTTTGAACCGGCGCGGCTTCAACACCTCGCTGACCTGTCTGTCCTGCGGTGAAACGGTGCAGTGCCAGGATTGCAGCATTCCCATGACGCTGCACAAGCACGAAAACCGGCTCGTCTGCCATGTCTGCGGCTCCCGGCGGCTGCCGCCCTCGAAATGCCCGGCCTGTCAGGAGCCGGGGCTCAAATTCGCCGGGTTTGGCACGGAACGCGTCGAGACCGTGGTGCGGGAGGTGTTTCCGCAGGCCCGCATCGCCCGCGTGGACACGGACACGATTCAGCGCAAAAACCAGCTTCGCGATCTGCTGCGGGATTTCCGGGCGCAGAAGCTCGACCTCATCATCGGCACCCAGATGATCGCCAAGGGTCTCGATTTCCCGAATGTCACGCTGGTGGGGGTTCTGAACGCCGATCTGGCGCTCAACCTGCCGGACTTCCGTGCTGCCGAGCGCACCCTGCAACTGCTGGTGCAGGTGGCGGGACGCGCCGGACGCGGGGAGGTGAAGGGAGAGGTCGTGGTGCAAACGTATGCGCCCCACAGCCCGGCGGTGCAGTTTTCCCGCCACAATGACTTTGAGGGCTTCGCCCAGCAGGAGCTGGAGCAGCGGCGCGCCTTTCACTACCCGCCCTACACCCATGTCGTGCTGCTTGCCAGCCGGGGAAAGCATCAGACCATGGCGGAATTTGCCCTGCAGACCTTGCACCGGCGGCTGCTGGAGGGGCTGCCGGAAGATGTGATCATGGGTGAGCCCGCCCCCTGCGCGATGGCAAAGGCGCACGGGCAGTTCCGCTACCAACTGCTGCTGCGCGCGGCCAAAATCCGCCCGCTGTGCCGTCACATCCAACTGGTGATCCAGGCCACGACGCTGCCGGGAGATGTCATCGTGACGTGGGACGTCGATCCAGTCTCACTTTTGTGAATTCCAGAAGAGTTGATGAAGAATCGAAGGGGACGTTGACATCAAGCGTCCCGATTCAATATTCCACACTCCATGACGACAGAGACACGCACCTCCTGCCTCCGACTCGGATGCCTTGCCATCCTGGCCTTTTTCCTTTCCGCGTGTTCTAGCGCTGTTGACGGCCCCGGAGGTCGGATTGGCAAGGTGAAGTACTATCACCTGATGCCCAACTACACGCCGCAGACTCTGGATCCGACGATTCTGTTTGAGCGCCAGCACCAGCTCTATGGCGCCGTGACCAAGGAGCAGATCATGGACCGGTTCGGCCACTACTACACTGTGTTCTGGAAGGCCGACGACCGCACGGCTCCGGTCACCGTACGGTTCGAATACCTGCAGACGAACTCCGGCCTGACCAAGCGCGTGCAGGAGCAGGTCGTCGATGACATTCACCGCAACAACGTTTCCAAATTCCAGGTCACCGGCGCCGAGTACCAGAAAAGCGGCCGGGTGATCGCATGGCGCGTAAGCATCCTGCGAGGCAAGGAAGAGCTGGTCAGCCAGCAGTCCGCGCTCTGGAACTAATTCCGCACCGCATGACTCCTCCCACTCACATTCTTGTTGGCACCATCGGACGTGTATTTTGGATGCGGGTTGACGGACGAGGAACCTTTCAGAACAGCCTGCAGGCCAAAAAAGCCCTCCAGCGTGTGATCACGCAGGGCGCGAAGAATCTGGTCGTCGATCTCGAACGCTGCCCGATGATGGACTCCACCTTTCTGGGCATGCTGACCGGCGCGGCCCTGAACCTGCGCGAGTCGGGCGGCGGATCGTTGAGCGTGTTGAACGCCAACCAGCGCAACCTCCAGCTGCTGACCAGCCTGGGCCTGGACCATATTCTGGATCTGGACCGTGAAGGCAATCTGTGGGCCGATGAACGCGCCGCCGCCTGCAACGCACTTCAGAACTGCGGTGAAACGAGCGCCGAATGCAAGGCGGCGCAGACCCAGCATGTGCTTTCAGCGCATCAGGCGCTGGCCAAGGTGAGTGACGCCAACGAAAGCCGCTTTCATGATGTGATCGAGTTTTTGGAAAAAGAGCTGGAGGCTGGCACGGCTGCTGTTCCCGGCTAAGGCGCCGCCCGGATGAGCCGGGAACGCCGCTTGAACCCATGACCACTGTTCTTCTCGTCCTGATCGTGCTGCTGCTGACGGCGGGACTCGTGATGCTGGCAAAGATTGCACGTCAGCAAAGGCATGCCATCGCGGCGTTGCGCGCCCAGGAGGAGGCCATCGTGGCCGAAGAACGGCGCATGTTTCACTATCTGCATGATCTCGGCGAGGCCATCTGGCGCGACGACCAGCAGGCGTCCATGTACCGGCTGATCGTCGAGGGAGCCATCCGCGTGACCCAGAGCACCGGCGGCGCCCTGTATCTCTATGACGAGGCCACCCAGCAGCTCGTGCCGCGGCATTACTCCGACTTTTGCGCTCCGCTCATCAGCGTGCCCGACCGTGTGCAGCAGCAGATGAAGGACAATTCCGCCACCCTGCTGAGCACGCTGCGCATGCATGCGGAAAGCGTGCAGATGGGACTGCTGGGCGGCATCTTCATGCAGCAGAAGACGGAGCTGCTGCCCGATCTCGGCGCCGACTCCCGCCTCGGCGATCAACTGGTGCCGGCACAACACAACGTCACAGCCATGATCGGGCCGCTGAGTTTTGGCGTCCGCCGGCTCGGCGTCCTCGCCGTCACCTCGCCCAAGAGCGGACGCAGCTACAACGCGAACGACTTTGAGGTCTTCAATTCGCTCATCGAGCAGTCCGCCTTCGCGCTGGCGAACGCCATGTCCCACCAGGAGGCGGCGAAGAACCGCATGGACCAGCAGGAGCTGCAAAACGCCAGCCAGATTCAAAAGGTGCTGCTGCCGGAGCGCGATCCAGAGGTGCCGGGCTTCATCGTGGCGGGCAAAAACATCCCTGCACGCACGCTCAGCGGTGACTATTTCGACTACTTCGACCTGCCTGACGGTCGTTTTGGAGCCGTGATCGCGGATGTATCCGGCAAGGGCCTCGGTGCCGCCATGATCACTGTGATGTGCCGAACCCTGATGAGGGCCAAGACATCCTCCTCCGCCTCACCCAGCGTCGTCCTGGCCGCCGTGAACCGGAACATCGCCCCAGACATTCGGGAGGACATGTTCATCACCATGTCCTATGTCGTGGTGGACGAGGGCGGCTCCAGGCTCACCCTTTCACGTGCGGGCCACAATGCCGCCCTGCTCTGGCGCAAGGCCACCGGCAAGGTGGAGGCGATTCATCCCCCGGGACTCGGCGTCGGCATCGACAAGGGCGCCGTGTTTGAGCGCGTCACCAAGGACGAAAGTTTTGAGATGGAACCGGGAGACTGCCTGCTGCTCTACACCGACGGTGTGAACGAGGCAATGGACCCCAAGGGTGTCGAATTTGGCGAGGAACGGGTGCAGGAAAAGCTGGCCAAATACGCCCGCCATGGACCCAAGGCGGTGATCGGCGGCATCATTGCCGATCTGGAGCACTTTTTGAAGGGCAGACGCTCGCATGACGACATCACCTTGATTGCCATGCAGAAGACGGCATAGTCGCGGCCCCCCAAAACCCCCGCGATCCCTATGACCGAGCCGAGTCCCGAAACGACCCAGCAAGCACCTCTCGAAGAAGTCCCCAATCCTGCCGCCACCGAAGCCGTGGAGGAAGCGCAGCCGCTTGATCCCATCGCGACGCTGACCCAGGAAATGGAACGCTGGAAGGACATGGCCTACCGCAGCCAGGCGGAGCTGGACAACTTCCGCAAACGTTCCGCCCGCGAGGCCCAGGAAACCCGCACCTATGCCAACGGCGACCTGCTGCGCGCCCTCTTCCCCATCCTCGATA
>DAORHS010000539.1:0-3947 GCA_035438165.1 Prosthecobacter sp. | reverse complement strand
AACACCTTCTCCCTGCTGGAAACCGACTTCCTGCTCCATCAGGGACGCAGCGAGGACCCGGTGCGCAAGACCGAGGCGCAGATGATCCTCAATCACAAGGCGGCCATCGAGTTCCTCGTGGAGTCGCCCGACGAGCTGGGCTTCAACCGCTACACCTTTCTGAACCTGCATGCCGTCCTCACCGACGGCCTGATGCGGAGTTCCGAGGTGACGGGTGCGCTGCGCACACGGCCTGTGGGGATCGGCGGATGTGTTTATCATCCGACGAGCAATCCCGGGCTGATCGAGGAGTGCTTTGACCTCATCCTGAAAAAGGCGGCTGCCATCCGCGATCCGCTGGAGTGTTGTTTCTTCCTCATGGTGCAGATGCCTTATCTGCAGCCCTTCGAGGACGGGAACAAACGCACCTCGCGTCTTGCGGCCAACATTCCGCTGATCCAGGCGAACATGTCTCCGCTGTCGTTCGTGGGCGTCCCCGTGCGGGACTACACGACCGGCATCCTCGGCGTGTACGAACTCAACCGCATCGAACTGCTGCGGGAGGTCTTCGTGCATGCCTACGAGGAATCTGCGGCACGTTATGTGATCATCCGCGACGCCCTGGGTGATCCTGATCCGATCGTGATCGGCTACCGGATGGAGATCAAAAACCTCGTGCGCGAGGTGGTGGTGAAGCGTCTGGGCAAGCTGGACGCGGCCGTCTTTGTGAGCCGCTGGGCCGCGAAGCACATCACCGCCAGCGACCGTGCGCACTTCATCGAGGTGGTTGAGGAGCACCTGCTCTCGCTCAGCGCCGGCAACTTCGTGCGCATGCGTGTGCGGCCCTCGGAGTTCGAGGCGTGGTGGCCGGTTTGGAACGGTGTGAAATGAGCCTCAACACGGCGTCGCGACATGCAGCATGTCGCGACGCTTTTTTGTGTCCATCAAATGCCGTAGCCAGCGCGATAGGCCTTGTGGATGATCGCGTCCGCCTCGGGTGTGTTCGGTGATTTGAGCGCGTTCGTGTCCCATTCGACGCGTTTGCCGAAACGAACGGCGAGGAGGCCGACGAGGAGGGATTCGGTGAAGGGGGCCGAGTACCAGAAGCCGCTCTTCGCATCCTGCGGGTTGCCGGTTTTGCAGGCTTCGAGGAATTCCTGGCGGTGGCCGTTTTTGCAGCGCGGGATCGTTTTCGCGGGGAGGACGAACTGCTGCATCTTCGTCTCGGGCACGATGCGCGGCGTGCCGCTCCAGCCGCCAGCGAGGATGCAGCCTTTGTCGCCGACGAAGTAGATGCCGTTGTCGCCGAGGTTGCGCGTGTCTTCGAGACCTTCGGGACGCGGTGGGAGCTTGCCGCCGTCATACCAGACCATCTTCACGGCTGGGCGGTCGCCCTTGGCAGGGAAGTGATAGGTGATGATGCTCCAGGTCGGATACGACTGGTTGTTGTTCGGGCCGTTCTCCGCCTCGACCCAGTTGGGCGCGTCGAGATCGAGCGCGTAGAAGGCAGGGTCAGCGTTGTGCACGGCCATGTCACCGAGAGCGCCGCAGCCGAAGTCCCACCAGCCACGCCATTTGCGCGGGCAGAAATCGGGATGATACGGACGCTCCTTCGCGGGGCCGAGCCACAGATTCCAATCGAGGTTCTTTGGCAGCGGCGGCGTGTCGGTGGGATAGGCTTTGCCCTGCGTGTCCCAAAACTTACCGGGACGATCCGACCACACATGTACCTCGGTCACTTTGCCGATGGCTCCGGCTTCGATCCACTCGCGCGTGAGGCGGATGCCCTCGCTGGCATGGCCCTGGTTGCCCATCTGCGTGACGCGATTCGTTTCCTTCGCCACGTCGCGCATCGCACGTGCTTCGGCGATGGTGTGGGCCAGCGGTTTCTCGACATAGACGTGACGCCCTGCGCGCATGGCCATGATGCTCGCGGGCGCATGCACATGATCCGGTGTGGCGACGAGCACGGCGTCGATGTCTTTCTGCTTGTCGAGCAACTCGCGGTAGTCGCGATACAGCTTCGCACCGGGATATTTTTTGATCGTGCCAGCGGCGTGATCGAGATCCACATCGCAAAGCGCCACGATGTTCGCGAGGCCGGTGGAATCGAGATCGCGGATGTCGCCGCCGCCCTGGCCGCCGATGCCGATGCAGCCGAGATTCACCTTTTCACTTGGTGGCGTGAAGCCGGGGCCGCCGAGGACGTGACGCGGGACGATTTGGAAGCCGAAGGCCGTTGCAGCGGCGGTTTTGACAAACTGACGTCGGGGAAGAGGGGCTAAAGACATGCGCAGTGCAAACGGGTTGCTATGCAGGGCTCTTGCGGCTTGTGTCCTCCGTCCCCCCAAAACTAATATGAAACGCCCTTGGAAAGACGTCTCCGTGCCGCTACGCGACGGCATGGCGCACTGGCCCGGTGATCCCGAGTGCCACATCAAGCGCGTGAACCGCATGGAAGACGGTGCGGTGTGCAATCTGACCCACCTCTCCATGAGCGCCCACACGGGCACGCACATGGATGCGCCGCGGCACTTCGTTGCCGACGGCAAAACGATGGAGCAACTGCCGCTGGAGGCGGTGATCGGACGCTGCCGCGTGTTTGAGCTCGATTGCGAGGGCCAGATCACGGCGGACGACCTGAAGAAGCTCCGAATCGCCATCGGCCAGCGCGTGCTCTTCAAAACACGCAACTCGACGCGAAGCTGGGCGACGAACGAGTTCGATCCGGACTTCGTCTCCATCCGGGCGGATGCGGCGCAGTATCTCGTGGATCAGAAGGTCATGACTGTCGGTGTTGATTACCTCAGCATCGGCGGTTTCAACAAGGATGGCGTCGAAACGCATCAGATCATGCTGGGTGCCGGCATCTGGGTGATCGAGGGGCTCAATCTGGCCGAGATCAAAGACGGGTACTACGAGCTGATCTGCCTGCCCCTCAAGCTCGAGGGCGCGGACGGGGCACCGTGCCGCGTGGTGCTGCGTTAGTTGAATTCGACAACGGGGGATGCTCCAGCACTGAAGGCACCGGGTGGGCGGCGTGATGCACGTGCACCCGCACACCCTTCCGGCACAGTTCCCAGCATTTCTCCTGCGGTTCTTCGGGACAGCGAATGCAGCCGTGGCTGGTGCATTGGCCGCGCTCAAATCCGCCGACGTGAACACCCACTCCGTCGTCGGTCAGGCGCAGCCAGAACGGCATGGCGATGCCGAGGTACTCGGTGCCCTCAGGCTTCGGTCCGTTGTGTTCCCAGGCCCGTGCCACCACGACTTCGCCGGTTTCCGGGCGCACATACTGGCCATAGAGGTTCGAGCGCTTGAGAGGAAGCTTCTCCCTCACGAGGAACTCACCAGTTGGCGTCGGGTGCTCGGGCACGCCCGGGGAAACATCCATCTCCACGAGCACGCGTGAATTCTCATCGAGAAGTTGTGCGGTTTGGCACTTCAAAGAGATGTCCATGCGCACCTTGCCGGGCTTGGCGGCGGCGCAGCGTTCTTCATCAATGTGCCAGCGGGGATATTCGAAGGCTTGGGCAACGGGTTTCTTCCGCCAGCTCTGGCACGAGGCCAGGCAGAGTGGAATCAGCGCGCAGAGGATCAGTCGGGGCGGCATGGGAAGGCGGTCAGCGTGCACGGCGTTTCATCTCATCGCTCGCCTTGTCGAGAGTGCGGCGTTCTTCGGCGGTGAGGCTTTGCATGCCGTGGCGGCTGATCTTGTCGAGGATGTCATCGACACTGGGTGATTTGCCGGTCGAAGGCTTGTTTGACCGCGTCTTCGCACTTGTGGTGAAAACGACTTTGGGAATCTTGGGCAGCTTGAATTCGCCTTTCTCGTAGCGGATGAAGGCATAGGCGGTGCCGACGTTGGCGGCGAGGAGGAGCAGGGAGGCCCAGTCACGCGCGGCGAGGCTGCCCAGGGCGTTCAGACCGACGAAGATGGCCGCGAGAACCCAGGCGTCGATCGTGAG
>DAORHS010000538.1:0-3957 GCA_035438165.1 Prosthecobacter sp. | reverse complement strand
CTGCGCCTGGATCGCGTTGAGCAGCTCTTCATGCGGCGGCACGGAAAGATTGGCCATGCTCAGCCCGGATTCACCAAACGGACCCATGACCGGCAGCATGGAGCCTGGATCCTTCCAGACATGCAGGAAATCGACTGACGCGGAGTCCTGCACAGCGATCTCCCGCGCCAGCTCCACGACGCGGTGTGAGTGCTCGGAGAAGTCCACACAGGCCACGATCTTCTGGAACGGCTGCGGCTGGTCGGCGCGCACCAGCAGCACATCCTCGGACGATTTACGGGCCAGTTTGCCGGAGACCGAGCCCGCGCCTGCTGCATTTTCACCCGAGCCCGCGATGCCGGCAACGAGCAGGTCCGCCTTCAGCGACTTCACATGCTCCAGAATCTCGTGCAGGGGAGCGCCCACGGCGAGGGTGATCTCGAAGGCAGCGGGAAGCTTGGATTGAGCCAGCCACTGATTCAGAGCCTTGTGCCCGCCCTCCGTGGCATGGGTCACAGCGGATTCAAAAGGCTCCTTCCGGCTGTCAGCCAGCGCCGCGAGAGCGTCGCGGTCGATGACATGCAGCACATGCAGCTTCGCACCGTGCTGAATGGCGATGCGCGAGGCCTGATCGAGGGCGGAGCGGGAGCCGGTGGAAAAATCCACGGCTACAAGGATGGTCTGGATGGGGCGGCTCATGGTGGTGGAAGGTTGTACAGGAGAACAACGTTCCGGGCGCAGAGGAAGCTTCATCTTCTATCCACCGGGACGGCGACATCGTCCATTGAAGGAGCATCATGGAAGACTCTGTGCGTTCACGTCAGCAAGGTGCCTTCCAGCCATGCTTTGGACGGCCCGGCGTGGAGATTGACGACGGTGACGCGGGCGATCTCGTCGAGGGCTTCCTTGGTCAAAAAGGCCTGGTGGGAAGTGATGAGCACGTTTGGGAAAGACAGGAGGCGGCTGAGCTCGTCGTCGAGCAGACCGCGATCCGAGTGGTCCTCGAAGAAGATGCCTTCCTCCTCCTCATACACATCGAGCGCCACACCGCCGAGGCGGCCGGCTTTGAGAGCTTCGATGAGGGCGCTGGTGTCCACGAGCTTGCCACGGCTGGTGTTCACGAGATACGCGCCGGGTTTCATCTGCGCGAGGGTGCGCCCGTTGAGCAGATGATGCGTGTCTTTCGTCAGCGGCAGGTGCAGACTGAGGATGTCCGACTGCGCGAGCACATCGTCGAAGGTGGTGTGGGTGATCTGGTTCGCGGAGGCCCATTCCGTGTTTGGAAAAGGGTCGTAGGCGAGGACGTGGCAGCCGAAGCCGCGAAAGATTTGAGCGGTGCAGCGGCCGATCTTGCCGGTGCCGATGATGCCGACGGTTTTGCCGTGCAGATCAAAGCCGACGAGCCCGGCGAGGGAGAAATTGAACTTGCGCACGCGGTTGTGGGCTCGGTGAATTTTGCGGTTGAGCGTGAGCAGCAGCGCGACGCTGTGCTCGGCCACGGCGTATGGCGAATACGCGGGCACTCGGGTGACGGCGATCCCCAATTCACGCGCTGCTGCGAGATCCACTTGATTGAATCCGGCGCAACGCAGCGCGGCATGACGCACCCCCGCCTTGGCGAGCTGCTGGAGGCAGTCGCGGTCGAGCTTGTCATTCACGAAGACGCAGACGGCATCGCTGCCCGCCGCAGTGGCGGCCGTTTCGGCCGTGAGGCGGAACTCGTGAAAGCGCCACGCGATCTGCTCCGCGCCTGCGGCGGCGAGGATGTAGTCACGGTCATAGGGCTTGGTGTCGTAGAAGGAGACGGTGGGCATGATGAAAGAACGGCTGGCTTATTCAACAGGTGCGATTTTGCCGCGATGGCGGCCAAAACGGATCCATTTTTCAAGTTCGATGGTGCCAAAAGACAGCAGCGCGACACCTGCGATGCGCAGCCACGCGCCGGCATCGAGCGGCGCCGTGTGGAAAAGGTGCTGCATGAAGGGCGCGTAGGTGAAGAGAAGCTGCGCACAGATCATGCCCGCCGCGCCGACGAGAGCGAGCGGATTGCTGAAAAAGCCGACGTAAAAGACCGAGTGATTCAGCGAGCGGCAGCTCATGAGGTAGGCGACCTCCACCATGACGATGACATTGACCACAGCGGTGCGGGCGGCGGCGATGGATTCACCGCCGATGTTGATCTCGTAAAAATACAGCCAGTAGCCGCCGATGATCATGATGAGCGAGATGAGGCCGGTGCGCATGATGAGCGGGAAGGTAAGCAGCGGCAGCTTCGGATCACGCGGAGGGCGGTCCATAAGGTCGTTCTCCTTCGGCTCAAAGACGAGCATGAGGCCCAGGAAGATGGAGGTGGCCATGTTCACCCAGAGGAGCTGCACGGGCACCACGGGCAGCACCACGCCGAGCATGATGGCGACGAGGATGATGGAGCCTTCACCGAAGTTCGTCGGCAGGGTCCAGACGATGAACTTGCGCAGGTTGTCAAAGACGCCGCGCCCTTCCTCGACAGCGGCCTGGATGGTGGCGAAGTTGTCGTCGGTGAGGATCATGTCGGCCGCGCCTTTCGCCACATCGGTGCCGGCGATGCCCATGGCGATGCCGATGTCTGAGCGCTTCAAGGCGGGCGCGTCGTTCACACCGTCGCCGGTCATGGCCACGACGTGGCCGTGGGCCTGGAGGGCGGTGACGAGGCGCAGCTTCTGCTCCGGGGCCACGCGGGCAAAGACCTCCACGCCATGCGCGACGGCAGGCAGGTCCGCATCGCTCACTTTTTCCAGCTCGCGACCGGTCATGACCTGCACGCCGTCGTGGTCGGCGATGCCGAGTTTTTCAGCAATGGCTCGCGCGGTGATGGCGTGGTCGCCGGTGATCATTTTCACGCGGATGCCAGCGCGGCGGCAGTTGGCGACGGCGTCGATAGCCTCCTTGCGTGGCGGGTCGATCATGCCCTGAAGGCCGAGGAAGGTGAGGCCCTCCTTCACATGCTCGTGCGTGAGGTCATCGTCCGCGTGCGAGGCATGACGCCGCGCAAAGCCGAGCACGCGCATGCCCTGCGCGGCGAGTTTATCGACGGCGACGCGGATGGCGTCCCGGTCCAGCGGCGCAAGGGAGCCGTTAGCCGCGAGCGTGTCGGTGCAGCGGTCGAGCAGGCGCTCCACGGCGCCCACTTTGTAAATCGTGCGCTGCCCGTCGAGCGCGTGAAGCGTGGCGCGGAACATGTGCTCGGATTCAAAAGGGATCATGCTGAGGCGCGGCGATTGGTCGATCATCTCCTCGTGAATGAGGCCCGCCTTTGCACCGGCGACGAGCATGGCGGCCTCGGTGGGATCACCCTGCACGGCGAGGCGGCCCTCATCGTCCTTCACGATCTGCGAATCATTGCACAGCACACCGGCGCGCAGGCACTCCAGCAGCGCGGGATGCTGCTCAGGATCGATTTTCAATCCGTCGAGCCGCAGCTCGCCGTGCGCTTCGTATCCACCGCCGGTGATCTCGTAATCACGTCCGCCTGTGATCACGCGCTGCACGGTCATCTGGTTTTCGGTGAGCGTGCCCGTTTTATCCGAGCAGATGACGGTGGTGCTGCCGAGTGTCTCGACGGCGGGCAGCTTGCGGATGATGGCGCGGCGTTTTGCCATGCGGTTCACACCGATGGCGAGCACGACGGTCACTGCGGCGGGCAGGCCCTCGGGGATCGCGCCCACGGCCAGCGCCACGGCGGCCATGAACATGTCCACCGGCGGCTCCCCACGCAGCACGCCGACGAGGAAGGCCGCGCCCGAGAGGCCGAGAATGATCCACAGCAGCAGCTTGCTGAAGGCGGTGATCTTTTGCGTGAGCGGTGTGGAGAGCTCCACCGCGTCGGCTATCATCCAGGCGATGCGTCCAGTCTCGGTCTTGTCGCCCGTGGCCCACACGAGGCCCTCCGCCATGCCGTAGGTGACGGAGGTGCCGGCGAATGCCTGATTCTTGCGGTCT